>NZ_NFKD01000052.1:0-33250 GCF_002160215.1 Bacteroides sp. An19
CGATGATTTGGGATGAGTTTTTGAGGCATTTTCGCTTCTGTGATGAGGAAGATAGCGGGCTATCTGACGAAGAACAGGAGCGGAAAGGACCAAAAAATCGCCCAAAGCACACACGAAAAAGGATACATCAAGCCAAGAAAAATTTTTTAGAGAAATTCAAAACAGCTTCTTAATATAAGAGACTTATGGAAAAGAAGAAACGTAACTTTGTGGAATGGGCGATGCACTACCGGCAGATTGTTATTCTTGTAGTGACCTGTCTGGTGGCATTCGGTGTATACAGTTTGCCCGAAATGCGTAAGAATGAGTTTCCCGACTTTACCGTGCGGCAGGGAGTCGTGGTAGCTGTGGCTCCCGGAAATACGGCGCAGGAGATGGTGGAGCAGGTTACCAAACCGCTGGAAGAATACATTTTCACTTACAAGGAAGTAAAAAAGGAGAAAACTTTTTCGAAAAGCCGCGACGGCATTGTTTACATACAAGTGGAGCTGAACGATGACCTGACGAACAAAGACGAGTTCTGGAGCAAGTTCAAGCATGGCGTGTCGCAGTTCAAGGCACAACTGCCCGGCAACGTGCTGGCACTGGTGGTGCAAGACGATTTCGGCGATACTTCCGCCCTGCTGATTACGATGGAGAGCGAAGACAAGACCTATCGCGAACTGGATGACTATATGGACCTGCTGCAAGGTCGCCTGCGCCGCATCAACTCCGTAGGACGCATGACGGTGAGCGGGATGCAGAACGAACAGATATCGGTTTATCTTGACCACGACCGTCTTTCGAAGTACGGGCTGAACGAACAGACGCTTGCCCTTGGTCTGATGCAGAAAGGTTTCACCACCAGCGGCGGGCGTGTGAAGGATGGCAGCATGGTAGAGCCTATCTACGTCAGCCGCTCACTCAATACCGTACGCGATGTGCAGGAACAAATAGTCTATACCGATCCGCAGGGCAACACCGTGCGGCTGAAAGACGTGGCACGGGTGGTGCGCGAATATCCCGCCCCAGACAGCTACATCACCAACAACGGCCGTAAGTGCCTCCTGCTCTCCGTCGAGATGAAGAAGGGGCAGAACATCGTGGCAATGGGCGATGAAATCAATAAGGTGCTGGACGAGTTTCAACAGGAATTGCCGGCGGATGTCAGTATTTTCCGCATCACCGACCAGCCGAAGGTGGTGGGCGACAGTGTGTCGAACTTCCTGCACGAACTCATCATTGCCATCGTGGCGGTGGTCATCGTGGTGATGCTCCTGTTGCCCTTGCGTGTGGCATTGGTGGCTGCATCTACCATCCCGATTACCATATTTATATCGTTGGGGCTGTTTTATGCTTTCGGTATCGAGTTGAATACCGTGACGTTGGCTGCGTTGATAGTCACGTTGGGTATGATTGTGGATAACTCCATTGTCATCATCGACAGCTACTTGGAGAAGCTGGGCGAAGGGATGTCACGCTGGCATGCTTCCATCTACAGTACCATGCACTTCCTCAAGTCCATTTTCTCCGCTACGCTCGCCATCAGCATCACGTTCTTCCCGTTTCTGTTTACGTTGACGGGTATGCTGAACGAGTTCGTGCTGAGTTTCCCGTGGGCGGTTTCCATCGTGTTGGGCGTGTCGTTGCTCGTGGCTACGCTACTTGTGCCTTTCATGCAGTTCTGGTTTATCCGCAAGCCTATGGGAGTAAAGGTGAATAAAGACGGCAAGAAGCCGTTCAACTTCCTCGACCTCTTGCAGAAACATTACAACTGGCTGTTCGGCAAGTGCTTCGCTCATCCCAAGATAACGGTGGCTGTCGGCGTGGTTTCTATCGTGGTGGGTTCTGTGATGTTGGCTGGTTTGCCCCAACGTATCCTGCCTGTGGCAGACCGCAACCAGTTTGCCGTGGAGATATACCTCCCTACAGGTACGGATGTGGATGTGACGGCACAGGTGGCGGACAGCATGGAACACATCTTGAGCCAAGATCCGCGTGTGGTCAGTATCGCCTCTTTCAAAGGATGCGCCTCGCCCCGTTTCCAGACGGCATACGCACCCCAAATACCTGGCACCAACTATGCACAGTTCATCGTAAACACTACCGGTGTGAAGGACACCGAGGCACTTTTGGCGGAATACACACCGAGGTACACCGAATACTTTCCCGGTGCCCGCGTGCGTTTCAAGCAATTAAGCTATAGCGAGGCTGTCTATCCCATCGAGGTGCGTCTTAGCGGTGAAGATTTGAGTATGGTGAAGCAAGATGCGCAGACCGTGCTCGAAGTCCTAAAGCGGATGCCGGGACTTATCCTTGTGCAGACCGATTTCAACGAGCCGTTGCCTGCCATTGCCATCAATCTGAAAGAAGACGAGGCAACCCGCTTAGGCGTGACCAATCTGGGGCTGGAGTCTACCCTTGCCATGCGTTATGGAGACGGGTTGGCGATAGCTAATGTATGGGAGGGCGATTACGGCATTCCCGTCAAGCTGAAAAGCGAGAAGGCGGATCGTGCCTTGCCTGTTGAGGTGAAGGACGAACTGATACTTGTTGCTGCCGGACTTGCTGATGTGCCTTTGCGGCAGGTAGCCGATGTGGTGCCCACGTGGAAGGAGGGACAGGTAGTGCGTCGCAACGGAATCTACACCGCTACCGTGCAGGCTGACTTGGCTGTCGGAGAAAATGCCCTGAAAATGACTGCCAGGGTGCAGGAGATGATGAAAGGTGTCGAACTGTCTGAGGGGGTGACGGTCAGCTACGGCGGTGAGATGGAGAAAACTGGTGAGATGATGCCGCAAATCATGGGCGGACTGATGTTGGCAGTTGCCATCATCTTTTTCATCCTTCTGACTCACTTCCGCAAGATCAGCATTGCCTTGCTTATTTTCGGCAGCATGACACTCTGTGTCTTCGGTACTGCTTTCGGTGTATGGATTCAAAGTGTAGACTTCAGCATCACTGCTATTCTAGGCGTGGTGAGCCTCATGGGTATCATTGTGCGCAACGGCATTATCATGATAGACTATGCCGAAGAGTTGCGCGTTACGGAACACATGACTGCCAGCGAAGCTATCTATCATTCCGCCCTGCGGCGTATGCGTCCTATCTTCCTCACGTCGGCTGCCGCCTCGATGGGTGTTATCCCGATGATACTGGGCAAGTCGAGTCTATGGATGCCGATGGGTACGGTCATTTGTTACGGTACACTCATCACGATGTTGTTCATTCTTACTGTCTTGCCGTGCTTGTACCTGCTTACTTTCCGGGGCAGCAGCAAGAAACGTGAAAAATGGGATGCCTTGGAGCAACAGTGATACTCTTGTTAGGGTGTTGATGATATCCCATGTATGGGGTCGGATACACCTTATATTATATATAGAATGCAAAACAGAAATTGAATATCCGTAAACATCTCCTGTAGAGGCATATCGCATACGCCCGAATGCGCAACTAATCCACGTGGATGTTTTCAGGGCGTATGCGATACGCCCCTATAGGGCAATTGGGTAAAATGCGGATATTCATTAAACAGAAATAACGTTGAAAGATGAAACATACAAGTAAATGCTTTTTGATGGTTTGGGTATGGGGCTGCATGGCTGCCCCGCTTGCCGCCCAGCAGGTTTACACACTGGACGAATGTATAGAAAGTGCTTTGCAGAACAACGCCCGTATGAAAAATGCCGAAAACGACCTCACTTCCGCCCGGCACCAGCGCAAGGAGGCGTTCACCAACTATTTCCCCAGCATCAGTGCTACGGGCGGAGGCTTCCTGTCCTCCACCCATTTGTTGGGTATGGAGATGGGACCCGGTATGTCGTTGGGATTGATGAAGGATGGTCTAGTGGGTGGCGTTACCGCTTCGATGCCCCTCTTTACCGGAGGGCAGATTGTGCAAGGCAACAAACTCTCTGAGGTGAACGTGGAGAAATACCGCCTCTTGGGCAGGCAGGCGGAGAACGAAGTGAAGCTCACCGCCGAGCAATATTACTGGCAGGTGGCGATGCTGAAGGAGAAGCTCCGCACGCTGCACGTGGTGGAGGCGCAGCTGGCGGAAATTCTGAAGGATGTGGATGCCGCCGTGCAGGCAGGTGTGACTAACCGTAACGACCTGCTTCAGGTGCAGCTGAGGCAGAACGACACGCGCAGCACACGCATCAATGTGGAGAACAGCCTCGCTCTGTCGCGCCGTCTGTTGGCGCAATACATCGGTACGCCGGGTGACAGTGTGGATGTAGACTTCGCTGTGGCAGATTCGCTACCCGAACCGCCCGATGCGCTTTACCGTCGTCCCGATGAGTCGCTTGCCCTTACTCCCGAATACAACTTGTTGCAGGCAAAGCTGAAGGCAAGCCGCATTGAGCGGAAGATGACGCTTGGCAAGCAATTGCCTACGGTAGCGATAGGCGGCGGATTTGTTTATGATAACCTGCTGGACCGCGACCGCAATTACTGGGTGGGCTTCGCTACGGTAAGCGTGCCTCTGAGCGGTTGGTGGGAAGGCAGCCATAGTCTGAAGCGCAGCAAGCTGGCGGTGCGTACCGAGGAAAACAACCTGCGCAACGGCAGCGAACTGCTGGTCATTAACATGCAGAACACATGGAATGCCGTGACTGATGCCTATAAGCAAGTACGTATAGCTATCGAGAGTATCGGGCAGTCGGCAGAGAACCTTCGTCTGCAGACCGACTACTATCATGCCGGTACCTGCACCATGAGCGACTTGTTGGAGGCGCAGACTCTTTTCCAGCAAAGCCGCGACCGATATGTGGAAGCATATGCGCAATATGCAGTGAAGAAGCGTGAGTATTTGCAGTCAACAGGACGTTGACGGTCAGGAACGTAATGGCTTTTTAACCAAAAATTCTGATGAAAGGAACATTGCTTTTCACAAAGAAACCTTAACTTTGTGTGCAATTAAATTAGAACCAGCTAAAATTTCGTATTATGGACAAAACAACAATTGGAACAAATGCAGGCATTGTCTGGCGCACGATAAACAGTAGCGGCAGATCCTGGAAGTATGAAGAGTTGAAGAAAGAAACACAACTTTCCGACCGCGATCTGAATGCGGCTATCGGATGGTTGGCGCGTGAGAATAAGATTGAATTTGACTCCGAAATGCCCGATGGCGAAGAAGTGATGCACGTAGAGATGAACGTGTACTTTTGAAAACAAAGACACAATGAATAGTCCGGTTTGTGAATTGTATAAATCGGGCTATTTTTTATTTATGCGTATCGCACACTCATGGCACAGAACCTACTTCTTCTGTGCCAGTGGCATAAACTCCAAAGGCCCCCTCAAACGAACATAAGTGATACGACCGACTCACTTATGTGAAACGCCCGGGTTACTTATGTTAAACGGTCCACTCACTTATGTTCATCAGAAGGTATGCTTGAACGCATGTCAAACCAAGAAAACTTTTTGTAGAAATTCGAAACTGTTTCTTATTTTGTTTGTGTGTAGCCTTCAGTGTGCAATATGTCTATAAGGCGTTGTTTCATATCGCCTTGTATCAAGATTTCTCCGTCTTTTACAGAACCGCCTGTTCCGCATTTTGTCTTGAGAAGCTTGCCTAAAGCATTCAGGTCGGTTTCGGTGCCGATGAATCCTTTGATTACGGTTACGGTTTTTCCTCCTCTTCCTTTCCGCTCGATGTTGACACGCAAAGGTTGCCGGTTTTTCTCAAGGGTAGGTGTCTCTTCTTCACCTGTTTCTTCGTACTTGAAATCAGGATTTGTGGAGTATACAATGTTCAGCCGGTCTTTCCAATCGTTCTTTTTCATGTGTGATGGTTTAGAATGTGTCCAAAGTTAAGTACATTTTTCAATATTCGTGTAATATTTACAAATAAATCGCTTATTTTTGCGGAAAGAGAATAATCGATTAACTGAAGTTGGATGGCAATATGTACGCATAAAAATACAGACAAGGTTCCGGAACCTACCTTGAGGCGGCTTCCTTGGTATCTTTCGTGTGCGAAGCTGATGCGGGAGAAAAATGAAAGGTTTGTTTCGTCTACCCAGATTTCGAAACAAATCAATATCGATGCGTCGCAAATAGCGAAAGACCTTTCGTATGTAGACATTGCCGGACGTACAAGGGTAGGTTATGAAATAGATGTATTGGTCCGGGTGTTGGAGGACTTTTTGGGATTTACCAATCTGCATCGTGCTTATTTGTTTGGTGTCGGAAGCCTGGGTGGTGCTTTGTTGCGCGATTCGGGTCTGGTGCATTTCGGCTTGCAGATAGTGGGAGCATTCGATATCAATCCTGACTTGGTGGGCACCGAAATCAACGGCATTCCTATTTATCATACCGATGAGTTTGAAGCACGTATGCAGATTGACCTCGTAAATATCGGTGTGCTGACAGTACCTATTTCCATATCGCAGGAGATAACCGACAAGATGGTGGCTGGGGGCATCAAGGCAGTGTGGAACTTTACTCCTTTCCGTATCCGGGTGCCCGAACATATCGTGGTGCAGAACACATCGTTGTATGCTCATCTGGCGGTGATGTTTAATCGGTTGAATGAGATGAATACTTGAACTCACTACAGATTGCACAGATTTTTAAGCCGGAGTGCAAAAGCAGAGATACGGTCTTTATTCTTTTATCTGTGTAATTTATGGTGAAAAGAAAAATATGTATGAAGATTATAGCAGTAGGAATGAATTATCCGTTGCATTGCAAAGAACTGCACGCCACGGAACCTTTGCCGGAAGAACCGGTCATCTTTATGAAGCCAGATTCGGCTCTTTTGAAAGACAGCAAACCTTTTTTTATTCCTGATTTTTGCCGGCAGGTAGATTATGAGACGGAACTGGTAGTGCGTATCTGCCGGTTGGGAAAGAATATAGCCGAGCGTTTTGCCTGCCGTTATTACGATGCCGTAACGGTGGGCATTGATTTTACGGCACGCGATTTACAACACCGGTTTCGTGCAGAAGGTAAACCGTGGGAGCTTTGCAAAGGTTTCGACAATTCGGCGGCTATCGGCGATTGGGTTCCGGTGGAGCAATTCCCCACAATTCAGAATATCCGTTTTCACCTTGATATTGACGGACAGACGGTGCAACAGGGAAACACGTGTGATATGATTTTCACGGTCGACCGGATTATTGCTTATGTGAGCCGGTTCTGTACGTTGAAAATAGGCGACTTGCTCTATACAGGTACTCCAGTCGGGGTAGGACCGGTAGCGATAGGCAATCATTTGGAAGGATATTTGGAAGACAGGAAAGTATTAGATTTCAATATACGATGAAGATACGTACAGGATTCGGATTTGATGTTCACCGTCTGGTGGAAGGACGTGACTTGTGGTTGGGTGGAATTTTGGTCCCGCATACTTTGGGCTTGTTGGGGCATTCAGATGCCGATGTATTGATTCATGCCATTTGTGATGCTTTGCTTGGAGCAGCCAATATGCGCGATATCGGGTATCATTTCCCGGATTCGGCAAGTGAATTTGAAAATATTGATAGTAAAGTGTTGCTTCGGAAAACTGTTGGACTCATAGCATCGAAAGGATATCGCATCGGGAATATCGATGCCACGGTATGTGCCGAGCGTCCGAAACTGAAAAACTACATCCCACAGATGCAGAAAGTGTTGGCAGAGGTAATGAACATTGATGTGGATGATGTGTCCATCAAGGCGACCACAACCGAGAAATTGGGCTTTACCGGTCGTGAGGAAGGCATCTCGGCGTATGCCGTAGTGTTGATTTCGAAGGATTGATTTTTGAACACAGATATACGGAGGCACAGAGAGTTTTTTTATTCTTCTCTGTGTCTTCGTGTTGGGGTCGTAAGTGAAACAAAAAACTTGTCACCTTGCCAATTATACTTCGACGCCTTGAAAATCAGAGCAGCAAACCGGCAGAGAGCAGGATGCCGAAGAAAAACATGTTGCGGGAAGTTTCACCTAAAATAGCGTTCAGAGCCTTGCCTTTGCCGATGCGTGCCATACGGACTGTGGTAAGGATGTGTATCAGCAGGTAGAGCTCGGGTAGGATGCTTGCCCATAGTTTTCCTTGACCAACAAAATAAAAGCAAAGCCAGCAGGCTGTCAGCCCCAATAGGAAATAGACGATAAGTCCTGTTTTTGCTCCGAAGCGGACTACCAGCGTACGCTTGCCACTGATGGCATCTTGTTCGCGGTCGCGGAAATTATTTACCATCAGCAGGGTGTCTATCACCAGTCCACAGGCTAGTGAAGCGATGGTGACAGAGCCGTTCCACGTGTGTGCCATTACATAATATGTGCATCCTACAGGCACGAAGCCAAAAAACACCAGTACCAGTATATCGCCCCATCCGTGGTAGGCCAGGGTGGTATAGAGGTAAGCGAACACCAGACAGGCAATGCCCACCGGAATCATCTCCCATCCGCTATAGTAAAGCAGGCAAAGTCCGCACAGGGCTGCCAGTGCAGTGGTGAGGAGGATGCCTTTCTTCATGTTTTGAGGCGTTATCCAGCCTTGTGCACAGGCACGTTCCGGTCCAAGACGGTCTTCGCGGTCGCTTCCTTTCAGAAAATCGTATAAATCGTTGATGAAGTTGGCATCTATTTGCATCAGGAAGGCAAACAAGAAACACAGAATGGCTGGAGTAGCCTGAAAATGTCCGTGTGCTTCTGCCAAGGCACATCCTATCATCACCGGGATGGATGCTGCCGTCAGGGTCTTGGGACGTGCAGCCAGTATCCAGGCTTGAAGTGAGTTGGGTTTTACATCTTCGTTCATAGCTTGTTTCGCGTATTATGGATTTCATTACAGAGATGCACAGAGGGTTATTGGGGAAACGCTGGTTAGGCTTATTCCCTCTGTGTATCTCCGACTCTTTATGGTAGATAATCATTTATTCGACAACGCGTCTTCTATCAGTGCCTGCAGGTTTTCGTAATGACTCTTGGCAATGCCGGTCGTTTGGGCGGCTGCGCTTTTCACAATACGTTGCAAGGCGATAAGTTCTCCGCGGGCAATAGCCGGAGATTCCGAGTAACTCAGGCGGCGGTTCGCTTTTTCGGCTGCTTCTTCTTGTGCTTTGTCTAAAAGTCCTATTAAATCTTTTATGTAGGCTTTTTGCATATTCCGGCGGAAAATATCCGAACGCGACGGATTGTTCCAAATAGTCGTGTGCAGGTCGGCGAAAAGTTGCGAAGCGGTGTATGCCTGTTTGCCGTTCAAGGCTTCGTTTTCGCTCATCTTGTCGAACGTGTTCTTGTTGAGCAGACGGGTAAGGATATTTGATTGGAGCGAGCAGATAGCGTTGACAGGCAAGATGCGCGCTTTAGCTATCAAGTCACGGTCGATAAGCCATGTGGGTGTGGTAAAGAGCTGTTCGTTAAGGAAAGCTACGGCACGCCGTTGGATGTCGGCAGGTACGAACTCGCGTGCTACGGCATTGGTCTGTTCTACGGTGATGGGAGTAGAATAGATTCCTGCCACGTTTTTTGCCACGTGTCCCATATAGCGTGCCAGCTGGTTGATTACTTGTGTATAGATTTCAGCGGCACCGGCATACGATTTATTGGGTTCATGACTCCATTTTTCTATTTGCGGTACAATCCGTTTCAGATTTTTGATACCGTATGCACTTGCCAGCATTGAGTCGTCTCCCAAGTCTTCACTTTGATTTCGAGGGTCATTAGGGTCTGATTCCGTGCCAAAAGTATAACGTATGTCTTCGTTCAGCTTGGCGATGATGGAGCTGTTGGAGTAATCTGTTTCTTCTTCGGGAGTCTTAAACCGGGGAAGCCAGCGGTAGCCCCATTCGATTGCCCATTTGTCGTATATACCGATACGTGGAAAAATACCCTTTCGTGTGATGCTGTCTTCAGGTTGTGCTACGTAGTTGAAGCGTGCATAGTCCATGATGGAAGGTGTATGTCCGTTAGCTTCCACCCATGCCTTGTCGCGGAGTTTTTCTACCGGAACGGTGTGCGAAGAACCGAAGTTGTGGCGTAGTCCGAGGGTATGCCCTACTTCGTGTGAAGAAACAAAGCGGATGAGTTGGCCCATCAGTTCATCATCGAACTGCATTTTCCGGGCAGCTTCATCAATGGTTCCTGCCTGAATCATATACCAGTTGCGCAAGAGGCTCATAACATTATGATACCAATTGATGTGTGTCTCCAGAATTTCTCCGGTACGCGGGTCATTGATGTGCGGTCCGCTGGCATTAGGGATGTCCGAAGGTTTGTAAACGATGGCTGAATGGCGGGCATCTTCCAGACTCCATGAAGGGTCATCGGTGGGGGCTTCTTGGGCATAGATGGCGTTTTTGAATCCAGCTTTTTCGAATGCAACCTGCCAGTCGTTTACCCCTTGTATCAGATAAGGTACCCATTTCTTCGGTGTGGCAGGGTCGATGTAAATGACAATGGGTTTCTTCGGCTCTACCAGTTCGCCGCGCAGATAAGCGGCTTCATCTTTCGGTTCCAGTCGCCAGCGCGTGATGAGTTGTTTGTATTCGATGCCTTGTGGGTTTGAGTCGAAATCGGTATAACGTACGGTGAAATATCCCACACGCGGATCGAACAGGCGTGATTTCATCGGTGTTTCGGGCAGGAGCACCAATGAGCTGTTCAGTTCATAGGTAAGTGGAATGTCCGAACTTCCAGTTTCCAGGAAACCGGCTCCTTCGGCTTTTTTGCGGCTATAAGTCATTACATTGCTTATCTCGATGTTTTGCGGGAAGGCTTTCAGCGTGTCTACATACGAAGCTTCGGCGTTGAGAGCCTGCAAGCCGATATAGTCTTTGTCGCCTTTTTCAAAAGTGAAGAGCGGGTTTTCTTTCTTCAAGTATGTTCCGATGTTGAATACATAACTTCGGTGAAGCGAATCTTTGCGTACACTTTCCAGCTTGAAGCTTGCCACGATGGGCTGGATGTTCGAGTTTAGTACCGACTGGTACATTCCTTCTTTGTCTGCGGAACGTTCGCGATAGGATATTTCGCGTACCAGCAGGTTGTTTTCCGTACCAGTCTCGAAACGTACGACCTTGCTTCCTATGATGTCGCCCGGATAACCCACGCGTGATTTCTGGCGCGAGGCAGGCGCTTTGCTGATGCGGTTTACTATCAGAATGTCGCGCCCGAGCATGGAGTCGGGGATTTCAATGAAATAATTGTTAGCTACCTTGTGTACGGTCAGAAATCCGTGTGTGCTCCTGGCTTTGTCGGTGATGACTTGGCTGTAAGGTTTCAGTCCGTTTTGAGGAGCCGGTTTCTCTACTTTTTCAGTTTGTGCTTTTTTTACCTTCTTCTTGAATATTTTGGCTTCAGCTGGCGATGAGGCTATCAGGAGAGCCGCCATTATCCATATAGGCAATATTGCTTTTTTCATATGTTTATGGTTGGTTAGAAGATTGATACAGATGTTTCTCTTGAATAATGCGGTATACTTCCGGATGTACGAAATAACGGATATCCCTTCCTTCGGCAAGTGCTTGACGGATGAAGGTGGAGCTGATTTCGAGTAGGGGCGTTTCTACCGCCTTGACTTGTGTGTACGAGGCAGGAATTGTCAGGTCGTATCCACGGCGGGGATAAACTCTGATGGAGTGGTTGCGCAGGATTTCTTCGGGGGCACGCCACTGGGCAAACTTAGCCCAGTTGTCTGCCCCGATGATGAGGATAAAGTCCCGTTCGGGATAAGTTCTGGCAAGTTGTCGTAGCGTATCGACCGTATATGACGGGCGAGGCAGTCCGAACTCGAAGTCGGAAGCACGGAAATGTGGATATCCGGCTATGGCGGCTTCTACCATTTCCAGCCGGATATAGTCGTCCAGCAGATGATCACCTTTCTTGAATGGGTTTTGTGGTGTTACCAGAAACCATACCTCATCCAGGTCTTCATATTCGCACAAATAATTGGCAAGTGCCAGGTGCCCGATATGAATGGGATTGAATGTCCCTCCGAACAGTCCGGTCTTTATACGAGTTTTTTCCATTTGAAAAAGTTTACTACTTGCCATACGGCTACAAGAAGCATGGCTGCGGCAATGATGTACTGCTGTTTGGCAAGAGCTACGATGCCTACGGCAAGAGCTGCCAATGCTATCACAATAGCTACAATCATTAGGATACTCAGGAGTTTTTTCGGGTCTTTAGGCATAATGTTTGAGCTTTAGTTTAAACTCACCATGGAAGTCTTTTAACTCTTAAGAAGAAGCTGTTTTGAATTTCTCCAAAAATTGATGTATCCGTTTTCGTGTGTGCTTTGGGCGATAAATTTAAAACAGCTTCTTAATCATTAAATTCTTCCGTGGTAAAAGAGATTTATTTTATTGTGCCAAGAATTTCCGGATAGCTTCCAAGGCTTGGGTTTTGGCTGCCTCCAGATTGTCGTTTACGATGACTAGGTCGAACTTGGGTGCATAACTTAGTTCGAAACTGGCTTTGGCTATCCGGCTTTCTATCGTTTCGGGTGAGTCGGTGCCACGTCCTTCCAGACGTTTGCGCAGTTCGTCTATTGAAGGAGGCTGGATGAATACCGACAAGGCACGTTCTCCGTAGAACTGCTTGATGTTGCATCCTCCTACCACATCCACATCGAAGATGATGTTCTGGCCTTCGGTAAGCTGTTTTTCCACTTGCGATTTCAAGGTGCCATAGAACCGGTCGGGATATACCTCTTCGTATTCTACGAATTCACCGTTGGCAATGCGCTGTTTGAATTCTTCCGGTGTGAGAAAGAAGTATTCCACTCCGTTCTGTTCGGTTCCGCGTGGCGGGCGGCTGGTAGCGGAGATGGAAAATTGCAGGTTCAGGCCTTGTTTCAGCAGGTAGTTGATAATGGTCGATTTACCCGAGCCTGAGGGTGCTGAGAATATGATAAGTTTTCCGTTCATGTTTTTATTCTTTTTTAGTTGACAAGGTAACAGGGTGACAAGTTGACAAGGTTCTGAATAGTTTTACTTAATGGCATTTAAAGCCTTGTCAACTCGTCAACTTGTTACCTTGTCAACTTGCTTTTTACATTACGTTCAACACTTGTTCCTTGATTTGTTCCAGCTCGTCTTTCATCTGCACTACGATGTTCTGCATCTGTGCGTGGTTTGACTTGCTTCCGGTGGTATTGATTTCGCGGCCCATTTCCTGGGCGATGAATCCCAGTTTCTTGCCCTGTCCGTGTCCGCCGGCAAGCGTTTCACGGAAATAGTTCAGGTGATTGGCCAGACGTTGTTTTTCTTCGTTGATGTCCAGCTTTTCAATGTAATATATCAGTTCCTGTTCCAGCCGGTTCTTGTCGTAGTCCACTTTGACCGTCTTTTCCAGTGCATCGGTGATGCGTTCGCGTATTTTGTTCACCCGTTCCTTTTCATAGTTTTCCAGCGTGTGCAAGAGACGTTCGATGTTGTTCACTTTCTCGATGAATTTCTTTTCCAGTGCGGCTCCTTCCTGTTTACGGAAGTCTGTCAGGTGTTGCAGGGCTTCGTCGATGGCTTGGCTGGCTGCTTCCCATTCTTCGTCTGTCAGTTCCTGCACTTCCACCCGTGTCAGGACGTCGGGCATGCGCAATAGCGTGGCAAACCAGTCGTTAGGTACCGGTATGTGATACGTTTCGGCAATGGAAGAAATTTGTTTGTAATAGTTTTCTACCAGTGCAGCATTGATGGGTGTAGCTGTTTCGCCGGCATCTTTCTCTATCCAGATAGAAAAGTCTACTTTTCCCCGTTCCAATGTTTTGGCAATGCGGTTGCGTATTTCCATTTCCTTTTCGCGGTAGAGTGGGGCGATGCGTGTCGACAGGTCAAGTGCCTTGCTGTTGAGAGATTTGATTTCAACGTTTATTTTTTTGTCTCCGAATGTTACGGTCGCTTTGCCGTATCCGGTCATTGATTGTATCATACGGTTCGATTTTGTTAAGTCTTGCAAAGATAGGGAATCTCTGCCAACCTGCCAAATCTCTCTCCCCGTCTAACAGGGCAAACGCATCTAATTTTTACTAATTTTTGCAGAGCACCGTTCCCTGCACGTACGTCTTCGGGATTCCCAAACAGTTTGCGCGAAATGGCAAAGTAAGTATATCTTCATTTTTTTATACCTTTGCTGCCGTTATGATAGCTAAGAAACAAATTGTAAGTGATGCCGATTTCGGGCAGATATTCATCGTGACCCGCCGTACGGTGCGCAATGTCACGATGCGGATGAAAGAAGACGGGCTGCATGTCACCACGCCTCCTTTCCGGAGCGTGAAAGCGTTGCTCGACGTAATCCGCCCTTTCCGTGAGCGCTTGCTGAAGTTGAAGGCAGATGTGTCTCCCAAGCCTTTCGATTGGGATTATAGGCTGGAGGCGGAGTGCTTCCGGTTGTGGCTCGAACCCGGCCGGCTGAAGCATTTCACCGTGCGCTCCGCCGAAGAGGGAGTAAAGATTTGTTGTCCCGAAGATACTGACTTTTCGGACAAACGGGTACAGACGTTGGTGCGGAATGCCATAGCCCGTGCCTTGAAGAAACGGGCGGAAGAGTATCTGCCTCCGTTGGTGGCATGTTGGGCAGAACGGTACGGATTGTCGTATCGGACGGTGAAGATTACCAAGGCACGCTCCCGGTGGGGAAGTTGCTCGTCGGAACGTCATATCAGCCTGTCGTATTACCTGATGCTGCTCCCGGCGCATCTGATGGATTACGTGGTATTGCACGAGCTGGCACACACCCGTGAGATGAATCACGGTCCCCGCTTCTGGGAGTTGCTCGACCGGATGACGGAAGGGCGTGCACTGGCATTGCGCAAGGAGTTGCGTGCATACCGTCCGGTGTTTTGAGCTTGTTGTGCCTTGCTGTTGATGTATGTCAAAAAATGCGTATGCTTTGTGTTCCCAGCCGTTTATGTTTGATGAATTTCCTTTACCTTTGCATCCGTTTTGTGCTGAGGATGAAACGCAGATTAACGCAGATTTTCGCAGATAAAAATTTTAAAGGCCTCTGTGATATTTTGTGTCATCTGTGGTGAAAAAAGAAAATAATCTGCGGGAATCTGCGTTAATCTGTGTTTCAAGGATCGGTTCTAAATATTAATCAGGATGAAGAAAAGTTTGATTGCATTGGCTTCCGGCACGCTGGGCTTAGGAATTGCCGAGTTTGTAATGATGGGCATTCTGCCCAATGTGGCCCATGATTTGGGCATTTCTATCCCGCAGGCAGGACACTTTATTTCGGCATACGCCATTGGGGTGTGCGTAGGTGCTCCGTTGACCGTAGTGGTGGCACGTACCCGTCCGTTGAAGCAGATATTGTTGGGACTGGCAATGATTTACATCGTAGGGAATCTGTTCGCTTCGGTGTCGGTGAATTATTGGATGTTGCTCCTGATGCGCTTCGTTTCGGGATTGCCTCACGGGGCATTCTTCGGCGTAGGTTCCATCGTGGCGGAACGGGTGGCGGATAAAGGAAAAGCTTCGCAGGCGGTAGCGTTGATGATAGCGGGGATGACCATTGCCAACCTCTTCGGGGTTCCTTTCGGCACGTTGTTGAGTAACCTGTTTTCGTGGCGCTTTCCTTTCGTGTTCAATGCCCTTTGGGGAGTCTTGATATTCTATCTGATTTGGCGTTGGATTCCGTATATGCCCGCTCTGCCCGATGTAGGGTTGAAAGGTCAGTTCCGTTTCCTGAAGCGGCTGGCACCGTGGCTGATTATCCTGACTACGATGTTCGGCAACGGGGGCATCTTCTGCTGGTTCAGCTATGTCACACCGCAGATGATTCACGAAGCAGGTTTCTCGCCCCATTCGATGACTGCCGTGATGATGCTTGCCGGATTGGGCATGACCATCGGTAATCTGGTGGGAGGCAAGTGCGGCGACCTTTACGGGCTGGCTCCGGTAATCCGTGTCACGCAGATGGTGATGGTATTGTCATTGCTGGGCATCTTCTTCTTTACCCGCAATCCGTACCTGTCCGTCATCCTGATGTTTGTCTGCACGGCTTGCCTCTTTGCGGTCTCTCCTCCCCAGCAATTATTGCTTTTGCAGAACTCGCGCGGCTCGGAGATGATGGGAGCGGCGTGTGTGCAGATAGCTTTCAACCTGGGCAATGCCGTGGGTGCCTATCTGGGCGGATTGCCGATAGATGCCGGTATGGGTTACCGTTATCCGTCGCTGGTAGGTGTCTTCATCGTGCTTCTGGGGCTGGGGTGCATCTCGGTGTATGTGAGACGGTATGGAAAGAGTGCCATCGGATGATAATACGGTTTTTTCTGCCCTTCGTTTCTTTTGCTTTTCAGATAGATGTCTTAACTTAGGAGCTGTAATCCAAAAAAAGTTATAGCATGATGAAGAAAAGAATTTGTTGGGTATTGTTCGTTTGCCTGTGTTTTACGCTGGGATGGGCGCAATCTGTCCGTTCGTACCGGCAGGCAGAGGATAGTTTGACTGTGGTGTTATCGGAAGGGGAAATCCGACTTTATCCGTTGGCAGACAATGCCGTACGTGTGAAATATGTGCGTCAGGAGCCTGTGTTGCCCGATTGGGTGTATGTGGGGAATGACAAGCCGGCCTGGTCGGTGAAGGAAACCGGTGAAGAAATTACGTTGGGTTTGCCCGGACTGGTGGTACGGATAGACAAGGAAAAAGGAACGCTTGCTTATTTTACGCCAGAAGGGAAACCGATATTGCAGGAAAAAGAGCGGCAACTGGTGGCTTCATCGGTACAGGGAGAACCTACCAGGTGTGCCGCTCAGTGTTTTTATTCGCCTGCTGATGAAAATCTTTTCGGACTGGGACAATTTCAGGACGGGCAACTGAATGTGCGGGGACTTTCGCGCCGGCTTACACAGGTCAATACCCAGATAGCGGTTCCTTTCGTATTGTCGGATAAAGGCTACGGCATCTTGTGGAACAATTACGGCTTGACCGAATTCAATCCTGCAGACAGCTTGATTACGTTGACGCGTACGGTTTCAAGCGGTGATGCCGAGACGGTAGATGTGACTTCTGCTGAGGGAGGAAAGCAGGAGGTGCGTGAGCGGTTTGTCTTTGCTTCATCACTGATTATTCGCGAGTCTGGGCGCTACGCCGTGATGCTTGATGTGGGGCAGACAATGGCACGCAGGCATCACTTGAAGATAGGCAATCAGACCGTATTCGATATGAAGAATCTGTGGTTGCCTCCTACGACTTCTGCCATTGTCGAATTGGAGGCTGGAGTGTATCCGGTGGAAGCCGAATTGGAAAAAGAAGACCGGCCGAAAGTGTATTACCGGAAAGTAACAGATGAAACCGTGTTCCGTTCGCCTGTAGCAGAGGCTGTCGACTATACCGTGTTTGCCGGAAAAGCTGATGAGGTGATTGCGGCATACCGTCGGGTGACAGGTGAGGTCCCGATGATGCCTCGATGGGCACTGGGCTATATTCATTGTCGGGAACGTTTCCACGGTCAGGATGAAATAGTTCAGACCGCTACACGCTTCCGTAACGATAGTTTGCCGATGGACGTCATCGTGCAGGACTGGCAATACTGGGGAAAGTATGGCTGGAATGCCATGCGTTTCGATGAATCCGGTTATCCCGCCCCCAAGAAACTGGTGGACGATGTGCATGCATTGGATGCCCGCCTGATGCTTTCGGTATGGTCGAAGATAGACCCGGCATCGGAGGTGGGCAAACTGATGCAGGGCAAGGGCTATTACATTCCGCAGACTTCGTGGATTGACTTCTTCAATCCCGATGCAGCGGCTTATTATTGGGAGAACTTCAACAAACGTCTTTTGAAACCTTACGGGATAGATGCCTGGTGGCTGGATGCGACGGAGCCGGAGAACGACGACTTGCTGGGGCGGAAGGTGTGGAACCAGACAGTGCCGGGCGAGGTGTACCGCAATGTCTATCCGCTGCTGGTGAACCGTACCGTATACGAAGGGTCACGCCGTGAGATGCCCGACCGGCGGGTGATGCTGTTGACGCGAAGCGGTTTTCCCGGCATGCAACGGTATGCTACGGCAACTTGGTCGGGCGATGTGGGGCATGATTGGGAAACGCTTCGCCGGCAGATTGTGGGCGGTCTGGGCATGGTGGTGTCGGGACAGCCTTGGTGGACATACGATGCAGGCGGTTTCTTCCGTCCCGGGCAAAGCCAGTACACCGATCCGGCTTACCACGAATGTTTCCTGCGCTGGCTGCAGGCGGGCGTGTTCCTGCCCTTGACCCGTGTGCACGGTTATCAGTCGGATACCGAGTTCTGGAATTATGGCGAGGAGGTGGTCGCTCTTGCCCGTCGGGCGTTGGACACCCGTTATAGCCTGTTCCCTTATATTTATTCGGAGGCTGCACGCACCCATTACGGGGGAGGAACCCTGATGCGTCCGTTAGTGATGGACTTTGCCGGCGATTCGCTTGCCTTGGCGCAGAAATACGAATACATGTTCGGACCTTCGTTGCTGGTAGCTCCGGTGGTGGAGCCGGGCAAGAACCGTTGGGAGGTGTACCTGCCGCATGTGCAAGGCGGATGGTATGACTTTTGGACCGGTGCGAAAACCGCTGGGAACGGGACTTGGGAGACCGTGCCGGTCACACTGGAACAAATTCCGGTCTTTGTCAAGGCTGGAACCATTCTGCCATTGGCTTCGGGCAAGCCGCAGACTACCCGTGAGGCTGCCGATGCCGGCTGGACCGTCCGGATATATGCCGGAGCCGATGCCGCTTATACCGTTTACGAAGACAATGGCGTAGACTATGCTTACGAGCAGGGTGCGTATGCGCTTGTCCGTATGGAATGGGACGAATCGAAGGGCGAACTGACCATCCATCCCCGTGAAGGTTCGTTCCCGGAGATGAAAGCTGTCCGTCCCCTGCGCATCATCCGCTATGCGGGCGACAGACAGGAAAAACAAGTGACATACGAAGGGGAGAAGCTGACGGTGAAATTCTGAGAGGTTGTTTTTTCTAATAAGTTTGCTTGGCAGATACGAACCAATATATGATTGAACGGTTCAGTATCTGTTCCAAGTTGTCTTCTTTTTATGTTCTCCAATTGGAGAACGTACGGTTTCCATATCGAGAACGTACGGTTTTCAATTGGAGAACGTACGGTTTTGATATGGAAACCATAAAAGGATGATGTCTGGTGGGAAAAAGGATATTCATTTTTAATTATTTAAATCCGTGTAATCTGTGGTGAGGTAGTATTCTATATCCAAATCGACTTTGCCTGCATATTCTTTTGGAATGACGTAGGCGACATACCAAGGCTCCATAACATCTGTGAAGTCTGTTTGAATCCGGATAGACAAGTGATAACCGTCATCCGATTGAATCAGATTTTTTTGTAAATCCACAATTCCTCCATTAGCTATACCCTTTACCACCGCCAGCACACCCTCTGAGAATGGTATGCTTGCTTCGGGCTTCGTCTCTTCATCAGCAAACAGTTGGTCAAATTCGGCTTGGCTTTCGATATAAACCACGGTGTCTAAAGGTATGTCAAGGTCATAACCACGTCTGTAACTGATTTCATCGTATGCATACGGCAATTCCGCAAACTCATCGCTGCACGAAGCGAACGGCAAGCATACGGTTAATGTAATCAAGTAGAATAAGAAATGTTTCATAAGCATGATGTGTAAAGAATGTCCGCCATTCTCTTTCAGTAATAAGACAGACGGACATTCCGGATGGTTGTTAATTTAATCTCGCTTTTGCTTCTTGTACGGCTGCATAAGCATCAAGCAGACCGTATCCCATTTCCGTATTCCAAGTACCGTAAGGATGTGTACTTGATACGGAATACGTATAGCCGCCTACTTTACGTGCGGTTTCCGCTAATATTTCGCCTACTTCTATTTCGTCCACTTGGTTGGACATCCGCTTAGGTTGGTGGGTGTCGCCAGTCCGATTGCATTTGCAATAAAAAGAAGTTTTTTCATACGCTGTTTTTTATTTAAAGATTTAAGGCAAAGGTAAACAATCGTAAGCGATTCCTTTTGCACGTATGTTACAAATATTGTCACGTATGTTACAAATTTGCACAATAGCCAAAATATTGCTTTAAATGACGCTGGATTTGCCATCCAGTAAACAACTAAGCTGCCGTTTTCTGATAGGTATTTGTTGAGCGGATTAAAATTGACTTCATCGACCTTCGGTTCAGAGCTTGAAAACGATATAGCAAGGCTTTCCGTCTATATAAAAGGTAAGACGGTACAGCCCTTTTTCTATCGAATCGGTCGTGCCGTTGTAGAGCGAAAAGGAGAAGCGTGCCGTTTCGTTCGGACGGATGGTTCGTATGAGTTTCACCAAATTATACCCTATGAGTTCCCTCTCCTGCTGGGGGAAAGGATACATACGGCGGGGGGCATCAGGAGCGCTTTCCCGAAGAAAATCGAAAGGATAGGACGTGGAGGCTTCTTTCTTTTTATAATGTTGTTCAGGCGGAACGAGTTGGGTAGTTGTGTTTTCCCATTTCCCGTTTTCGTAATGAAAAACCTCGCAAGGGAAAGAGCCATAATACATTTGTAGCTTGCTGTCTTTTTTATTGGTATTCAGAAACGCCACATATACCATACTATCTTGTAGGCTGACCCGCCACGCCTTCTTAATGTATTCCGGGAATTCGGACGCGCTAAAAGCCAAGGCATTCGTTTTCTGCTGTTGCGCAGAATCGGCAGCAACGTGATTCTTTTGCGCCTTGCCTCCACAGCTGAGGAGGCAGAGGCATAGAAGAATCTGTAAGAGTTTAGTATCTTTCATAATAGAATCTGTTTTTAATTTCGGATGACCGTTTCCGGCGTGACGGTATTCGGTTCAGAGTTCGAAGACAATGTGGCAACGCCTGTCTGCCAGCAAAAAGGTGAGGCGGTACAGCCCCTTTTTCACCTTGCCTTCCGTGATATTATAGAGCGGGATGTCGAACCGGACCGGTTTGTCCGGACGAAGGATTCGCCAAGCTTCAATCTTTACCAAATCCCTGCCTTCAAGCTCTTCCTCCGATTGTGGGTTTGCCTCCACATAATTTTTCTCTCTTTTCTTGTGCGCGGACGGACGGGGCAGTTTCATTTGTCCGGTCACTTCTTTCCACCCTTCATGGTCTTGATAATAAATATAGCAAGGGTACTCCGGCAGGTAGTCGTGCATCAGCAGTGTGCAATCCTTTTCCGACTTGTTGACCATTGCCACAATCACTGTCGTGTCCTCTTGGCTGACGCGCCACGCCACCTTTATCCATTCCGGGAAACCGGACGCGCCAAGGGGATATGTTTCGGCTTTCTGTGTTTTCTTGCCACCGCAGCCCAGCAGGCAGAGGAGGCACAGGAGCATCCCTAAGATTCGTGTCTTCATCGTTGTTCCGATTTATAGTTTCCGGCAATAAAGATAGTTTTTTTCCGGCATAAACGGATAAGTCATGCCGGATTTTATTCCGTTCTTGCGGATTATACTTCACGCGGCATTAATTTGTGCATTTGTATATGCCACATGGCAGAGACGATGTGTACATCGTCTTTACGGAAGCAGTGCGACGTATATTTAAGCACTCTTTTTGATGAACATAAGTGAGTGGGTCGTTTCACATAAGTAACTCGGGCGTTTCACATAAGTGAGTCAGTCGTTTCACTTATGTTCGTTCGAGGGGCTTGGGAATTTGTGTGTATGCTTATGTTTTTTGATGACAACGACAAATGCACAAATCCATACCGTGCATAGTATAAAAATCCTTATACTCATTTACGCCGGATTGCAAATCCGGCGTGACGGAATTTATGGTGAAGAGTAATCACTCTTCCTTTCCCTTTCGCTTCAGCTGCGCCATGCACGTTTCCCGATACTGGAGCAGGGTGGCAAAAACAAAGCCCACAGGTGCGGCAGGCTTTAACTGCTGAATCTGTGGGCTTGTTTCAATGAAAAGCAAACAGGTCATTGCTCAGTAAAAACATTCCAGCGGGTATGGTCCCATGCCACAGTGGTTCGCTTTCCGCTAGAAATTTGAAAGCCGACTGTTTCGAATGTCATCGAAGGAGCCGACAAGGTATAGCTGCCGGTAGCCAATTCTATGCCATTTACCAATGCCTTGCCAGTTGTTTCCAGTTCTGTCCCTCCATCCGTACGGATATATACAGTTTCGGGAATGGTTTCGTTCGTCTGGAAAGTGGCATAAAGCCAGCCCGTAGTTTCATCATCGGAACAGGCGGAGAGTGTCAGCAGGGTGAACAGCCCGCAGAACAAGAATACTAAGGTCTTTTTCATAAATGTAAACTTATTATTAGTTAATTATTTCTGCTCTTTCCCGTTAAAATAATTCTTCGTATGGTCTACTCTGTTCAATAAAAAAGTCTTTACTATCAAAGAGGAAGGGCTTCCATCGTGCGGAGTTACACGGACTGCAAATCTTACACCGCAACGTCCCGGTGATGTCCCATTATGTGATGTCTCCGGATCATAAGTTTTATAGAAATGCGTAGAGTTTATACTTATTTTTTCATATAAATAATTCCCTGTATCTTTATAACTAGGACCGAAAGTGCTATATTCTACAATTAAATCCTGACTTTCAATCTCCACATCAGCAATCTTCAAAACTTCAGGATTTATTTGTAAATAAGACGAATAATCTTTTTGTTCTATATCATATTGATCTTGAGTGCGCCACAAATCTAAGACTGTACTTCCATCATTATATGTATATGTTTCTTCAGAATGAATATGATTTACAATAATGTCAGGTTTCCCATTAAAATTGATAACTCCTAACGGTTTATTGTATAACGGTATATAATTGGGAGCAGATGTTATGCCAATGGTTCCCGGCACCCAAAAGGTGATAGGGGTAGACGGGAAAGCTCCTTCTGAAGTTACCGTTCCTTCCAAAGCCATATTAGCACTTAAATCGAAACTTATAGGAATGGCTTGACTACTGCTTCCACCTATAATGGCACTCAATAGATTGACAGCTCCGCCTACAAAGTTTCCCGTTGCGGCACTAAGCGCGGCATTGACCCCTTTCATCACATTGTCGAAAACGGAATTTGGCATTCCTAATTTATTGTTCGATGCCGCCCCTGCAGCATTGTTCTTGTTCTTTTCTAAGAAATCGGAACCGATGCCAGCCAATACTCCCTTGCCTGCAGTTGTAATTAGATCCGACAATTTATTGTTGGATGAAGAGGATGCCGCCCCTAACGTACCGACAAGGTCTCCTTTGACTTCACCCCGTATATTAACAAACAATTCATTATGATACTTCAAATTCCAATAGAAATTGATGTCATTGTAACGGTATTGAGAGATGGTGGGGTCATAAGCCAATTCATATTGCATCATATACCATCTGTTGGAAGCCAACGGAGGGGTATTGTTCACGGTTTTCAACTGCGAATGAACGTATGATTTTGTTATTTGACTTGCATCGATGAAATCTTTTCCCATAAAGTTCAGCAGGCTTGACGGCTTGCTTGAGAGAACTGAAAGTTCGGCTTCCAATTGTGAAGAAGGGGTTATGGTTTCTGTTGTTAGATAGAAGAAAATCCGCATCAGTCCTCTATATTTATTATAGAGAATGAAATAAGGATTCACCAACGGTGCGGATGCATTGGCATCGAATGTAGAATATAACAATTCCCAACCATCAGAAGCCTTTATGTCTGTCAAGACATCATCTCCATACATGTAAGCCAATGAACCCTGTCCGTGCCATGGTGGGTCAATTCGTGCTTGCCCTTTAGGGGTAGGCATGAAGTCAGCTGTTTCCCAATCAAAATAAGCAGGAGTAACACTCCTTGATTCCAGATTCACTTCTTGACTTGAAGTCTCGGTCAATTCAACACTGTCTTGGCATGCACTAAGCGAAAAGATGCCTGCTAAAATGAACGAAATGTAACTTTCTTTTTTCATAACTTTTGTAATTAAAGGTTTCCCAAAAGTACAAACGATGTATTACATCGCAATTGCAAACGTATTACGTTTTTTGTCATTTTGTCACGCCGGATTGCAAATCAGCCGTAATAAAGGAACACAGACAACGCAGACAAGCACAGATAAAAATAAATTTCTGTGCCCTCTGTGTTGTCTGTGTTCAATCGTTCTTCGTTCTTCATTTACTCCGTCCGCAGGTTCTCCGTGGGGTTCATACGGGCGGCTTTCAGGACGAGGGCGGACGATACTGCCCATACGATGAGGAGCACCGCGAGGGCGCAGCCGGTGAAGAGCCACCACGTCAGCTCAATCTTGACGGCGAAGAGCTGGAGGAGTGAGAGGCTTGCCTGCCAGGCTGCCAGCGCGCCGATGAGGGCGGCGGGGAGCGCAATCTTCAGCAGGCCGGAGAGGAAGAGGCGTTGCACGCTGCCCACCGATGCGCCGTGGATGATGCGGATGGCTATCTCGGCACGGCGGCGGCTGATTTCGTCGCGGATGTAGGCGGTCAGGCCGATGAGCGCGATGATGAGGATGCACGCGCCGGTGAAGAAGATGCTGTTGCGCACGTGCAGGATGCCGTCGTAGAGGCTGTTCATCTCCAACGCCAGGCTATACGCGTGCTTCTCTTGGCTGGGCATTGTTTCCTCCACTACTTTTTGCACGGCTTTCATCCCTTCGGGCGAGAGTTGGCGCAGGCGGATGAAGAGGTAACTGCGGGGTTCGGGACTGTAGAACATCACCGTGGGACGTTCGTCGGCACTTTCGGCTATCTGCGAACCGAAATGGATTTCCTCGTACACGCCGCAGACGGTGAGCGGGCCTTTGTGCTCGGTGATGTTCACCGTCTTGCCGATGGGCGAACCTGTCCAGCCCGCCAGTTCGCGCATCCGTTCCACAAACTTGCGGCTGACCATCACCTGACGTGCCACGGTGTCGCTCAGATGAGGCGTGAAGGTACTGCCTTCGATGACGGGAATGTCGAACACCTTGTGGTAATCGTCGCCCACGAGGTACATATCGGCGATGTTCATATACTCTTGTCCCGTCTCAGGGTTGTATACATTGTTTCCGCTGCAATGTTCGAAAGGCTCCTGATAGCCCCACGTCACGCCCGATACTTCGGGCAGCTTTTTCAGTTCCTGCACGCAACGCTGCTGCTCGGTCTTTGTAGTGCCGGGCAGGGAGACGTAGAGCATGTCCTTGTATTCGAAGCCCGGGTCGTAACTGGTCAGCGCGCGGTATTGCAGGCTGATGACCGTCAGCACGGCGACGAAGAACGTGGTGAGGAGGAACTGCACGAAGAGCAGGCCCAGCTTCCAGTGGCGTTTGCTCTCGGTGTAGCGGCGGTAGGCGTAGGTGACGGGGATGCGGGTGTACAGATAGCCGGGCATCACGCCGCAGAGGAGGACGATGAAGGCGGTCACCGCCACGCATACGAGGACGGTCGATGGCGGGAAGAGCGAGCGGAGGCTGTGCCCGATTTGTTCCTGCACCACGTCTTGAATCCCGAAGATAATCAGCACCGCCAGGGCGAGGCTCAGCAAGCCGTGCAGTGCCGATTCGCTGAGAATCATCCGGTAGATGTCCGCGCTCTTCGCTCCGTAGCAGCGGTAGGTGGCGATGCTCTTGGCGCGGTTCACCATTCCGGAGATGACCAGCAGAATATAGTTCAATACCGCTACCGCCAGCATCAGTATGGCGAAGGCAAGGAAGACAATGTTCATGATGCGGTTGTAGTCCGACGAGGAGAAGATTTCGCCGACGGGCTGGAAACCGATGTCATAATCCGCCCCGTTTTTCCTCAGGTCTTCCATCGGCAGGTTGGTCTCCAGCATCCGCTTCACGTTGTCCGTCAGCTGGTCGGGCTTCGTGCCGGGATAGAGTCGGATGTAGCTCTTGTAGCTGTCGTTCCCCAGCCAGTTGTTTCGCCCGTCATAGCGCACTTGTCCGATGGTGGGCAATGCCACCGCTACGTCAATGCGGGGCAGGTGAGTGTTTTCCGGAAACTCCTCAAAGATGCCGACGATGTTCAGCTTGAAGTCGGGATATTCTTTCCACGTCAGCGTGTGTCCCACGATGTCGGTGCCCAGCGTTTCAGCAAGGCGCGACGAGATGTAGGCGTTGTTCTCTTTCTCCAGCCCCGTATGCGGATTCTCGCCTATCAGGATGCGGCGGGGGAAGACGTCGAAGAACGAACTGTCGCACAGGAGGGCGTTGGCGGTCACTTCCCGCTGGTCTTCCGCCACGAGGTGCATACCGCTTTCCAGCCACGTGAAGCGTGTGGCGGCTTCCACTTCGGGGCAATATCGTTTCACGCCCGGAGCGGTGGCTCCCGGTGTTTGTGTATAGGGACGCCACGTGTCTTCTTGCGACGATTTGTATTGCTCGGTGATGCGGTACGTGTCTTCCAGCCGGGGCAGAAAGTTGTCGTAGCTCTGCTCGAAGATGACTTCGGCAAGCATGGTCAGCCCGATGGCGAGGCCGACACCGAGGCAGAGAATCTTAATGGGGTTCGCTTCGCCCCGTCGGAACAGGTTGTTTAATGCTCTTTTCATATGGTTTATTTATGTTTAAAATAGTTTTTTTGAAACGCGGATTAACGCGGATTTTCGCAGATTCAAATTTAATCATCTGTTTAATCTGCGTTAATCTGTGAAAATCTGCGTTTCTTCACAGTATATAGTTACTGTTTAGAACTTGTTTCCCACCTCGGAAAACGTGCAAAATGTCCGCCGAGGGGTCGCCGCAGGCTTTGCAAGTGTTGCAAAGTGCGCGGCGAGGGTCTAAAACGCGTCTCGCAGTCGTGCAAAGTGTCCGCCGAGGGGTCGGCGCGGACTTTGCAAGTGTTGCAAAATGCGCGGCGAGGGTCTAAAATGCGTCTCGCAGACGTGCAAAGTGTCCGCCGAGGGTCTAAATTGCATTTTGCACGTTTTTCAAGGTTTGTTTTCACCACAGATTGCACAGATTTATAAAATTATTATTCGCCAAAGACACGAAGAAATAAATAATAAAATCTGTGTAATCTGTGGTGAAACCCGGATTCACTCCGTCTTCAGGCTGTCCACCGGATTGACGGTCGCCGCGCGGTAATTCTGCACGGTGATAGTCACTTCGGTGATGAGGCAGATAAGGACGCACGCCCCCATAAACACCCACGGGCTGAGCGGCACGCGCTGGCTGAACTGCTCCATCCACCGCGTCACACCATACCACGCCACGGGGGTGGCGATGACGGAACTGACGAGGCTCAGCACGAGGTACGAGCGGCCGAACATCCAGAGTATCTGCCCCGTCGTGGCTCCGTACACCTTGCGGATGCCGATTTCCTTGCGGCGGTGTTCCGCCTCGAAGATGACCAGCCCGAACACGCCTACCAGCGAAATCACGATGGCAAGCAGGCTGAAGAGGGTAATCATCTGCTGCTGGTCTGCCTCCCGCTGGTAGAGCTGGGCGTAGACCTGGTCGTAGAACTTCACGTCGATGGGGTAGCCGGTGAAGCATTCTTCCGCCGTCTGGCGCACGCGGCGCAGGGCGGTGTCCATGTCGCTTCCGGCACGCACGCGGATGTAGGCGTAGGGCAGCTGCCCGTTGGTGTACTTGGCGTTGGGGCAGAACACGTAGGGATAAGCGTCGGTCTTGAGCGAGGTGAACTGGGTGTTTTGCACGAAGCCCTTGATGCGCGCCTGCGTCTTGCCCCATACGAAGAAGTCCACCGTTTCGCCCGCCTGGATGCCCGTCTGCCGCTGCAAGTCCTCGGTGGCAATCCATACCAACGGGTCTTTGCTGATGGAGTCGGAGGGCAGGAATCCGGTGCCCGACGTGAGCTTCATCCCCATTACGTCGGGGAAGTTGGTGGTCACTTCGATGAAGTAGTGCCCGTATTCCTCGCCGTTGTGGCGGAACATGTAGCTGGTATATCCTTCGCTCGACCCTAATTCCCACTTGGCGAACGCCACGTCGGCTATCTCGGCATAGCTTTTCAGTTTCGTGTAGAAGTTGCGGTAGGGGCTGCTTTGGCAGGGCATTTCGGGCAGGCTCGCCACGAGCACCTGGTCGCGGTCGAAGCCCAATGTGCGGTTGCGCATGTAGCGGTTTTGCAGGAAGATGAACGCCGCCGACACGATGAGGGCGAACGACACCACGTATTGGAAGCCGATGAGCGCGGTGCGCAGCCGTTTGCCTTTGCCGCTCAGGGCGTAGTTGCCTTTCAGCACCAGCGCGGGCGGGAAGGAGGTCATGTACCACGCCGGATATAGCCCCGCGATGACGCCCACGGCGAGGGCTGCCGCTCCCGTGCCTGCCACGTAGGGCCAATAGGCGAGGAGCGAGGGCGTGAATCCCATAAAGCCCAGCACGTTGAGGCGGATGAGCACCGCCGTGATGCCTAATGCGAGCAGCCAGCCCACGAGGACGGTGCATACCGATTCGAGGGTGAGGGCGCGGCGCAGTTCGCCGTTGGTGCTGCCCAACACTTTCTGGGTGTTGATGCTGCGCATACGCATCGGGGCGAGGGCGGTGCTGAAGTTAATCAGGTTGATGCAGGCGATGGTGATGATGAGCATGCCGATGACCACGAGGAGGGTGGTGGTGCCGCGGTTTCCGGTCTTCAGGTAAAAGGAGGAATGCATCGTGTAGTAGAGGTCGCGGATGGGGAAGACGTAGAGGGCGGTCTTGTCGCTCTTGTCCACGTACATCCGCTCGATGGCACGGGTGGCGGCTATCTGGCGGTTGGCTTCCTCTACGCTGACTCCGGGCTTCAGGCGGAAGAAGGCGAAGTAGTTCTGGCTTCCCCAGTCGTCCTTCTGCACCGTGTCGCCCATGCGCACGAAGAGGTCGTTTTTGAACTGGCAGTTCTCGGGCAGGTCTTCATAGATGCCGCATATCCGGTACTTGGTGGCGTCGGGCGTCAGGAAGTTTCTTCCTTCGATGTAGAGGTATGACCCCAAGGCGTTTCCTTCGGGGAAGAGCTTGCGGGCATAACTCTCGGAGACGATGGCGCTTTCGGGTTGGTTCATCTCCGCATCGCTTCCGGCGATGAATTTCAGCCCTACCACTTTGGCAAAGTCGGGCGACACTCCCCACGGCGTTTCGTAGAAGTATTGCGGGTTCTTGGGGTCGGTATAAAGGGCGGTCTTGCTCCATGCCGGCGCGTAGATGGTGCCGTATTCGATGCCGGGCACTTGTTCCATCAGGTAGTCGATGGGGCCGCGCGGCAGGAAGCGGATGGTATGGTTGTCGGGGTCGCCCAGGTTGAGCATCACCAGCCGTTCGGGCTGGGGATAGCAGGAGTCGAACGCGCGTTCGTAGTTCACCTTCATCATAATCACGATAAAGGCGGCAAAGGCGAACGAAAGCCCGAAGAGGTTGAGCACGGAAGCCGTGCGGAAACGCTTGAGTGTATAAAACAGGTTTCGTAATATTGTATAGTTCATAAGTGCTTGAGTGGGTGTTTAGGATTCTCACCACAGATTACACAGATTTTATCATTTATTTCTTCGTGTCTTTGGCGAATAATAATTTTATAAATCTGTGTAATCTGTGGTGAAAAATAAAGAGGAAACTACATTTCGGCAATGGAAGCCACAATCTGCCCGTCGAACAGGTTGATGATGCGTCCGGCATATCCGGCGTCGCGCTGGCTGTGTGTCACCATCACGATGGTCGTGCCTTCCTTGTTCAGTTCGGTCAAAAGCTCCATTACCTCTTGTCCGTTCTTCGAGTCGAGGTTACCGGTCGGCTCGTCGGCAAGGATGATTTTCGGGTTCGATACCACGGCACGGGCGATTGCCACACGTTGTTGCTGACCTCCGGAGAGCTGTTGCGGATAGTGCTTGGCACGATGGCTGATGTTCATCCGCTTCAAGATGTCTGCCACGCGTTGTTTCCGTTCGGCGGCGGGCACGCCCAGGTAGGTGAGGGGAAGCTCTACGTTCTCCGCCACATTCAGTTCGTCTATCAGGTTGAAGCTCTGGAATACGAAGCCGATGTTGCCTTTGCGCACGTTGGTGCGGTCTTTTTCTTTCAGGTGTCCCACTTCTTTTTCGTCCAGATAATAATCGCCTGATGTCGGGTTGTCGAGCAATCCCATAATGTTCAGCAGGGTAGATTTGCCACATCCCGAAGGACCCATAATGGCAACAAATTCTTTGTCGGCTATCTCGAAACTGACATTGTTGAGCGCGATAGTTTCTACTTCTGTAGTACGGAATGTCTTGCAAAGGTTTTCAATCTTAATCATAATAGTATGTTTTTTGTTGGTTAATAATATTTGTATGTCTGTTTGTTGAAACGCAGATTTCCGCAGATTAACGCGGATTTTATTTATATGATTTTCGTGCTTTTAATTGATGATTATCGAATAATCTGCGAAAATCTGTGTTAATCTGCGTTTCAAAATGGTGTCACTCTGCCCGTACGCAATCTATCGGGTTGCTGTTCGCTGCACGGTAACTCTGCACGGTCACGGTGACGAGGGTCATCAGGATAATCAGCAGGCAGGCGGCGACGAACACCCACGCCGAGAGCGGCACACGCTGGGTGAATGACTCCAGCCAGCGGTTCATTACGTAATAGGCAACCGGCATCGCCACTGCCGAGCAAAGGATGGCGACTTTCAGACTGGCACGGTTGAATTGCCACAATATCTGGCTCGTGCTGGCACCGAACACCTTGCGCACCCCGATTTCCTTGCGGCGGTATTGCGTCTCGAAAATGGTCAGCCCGAACACACCCACCAGCGAGATGAGGATAGCAAGCACGCTGAAGGCGATGACTACCTGTTGCTGGTTGGTCTCGGCGGTATAGAGTTTCTTATATACGTTGTCGAAGAAATCAATCTCGGCAGCATAGCCGGGGAAGCTCTTCTCGAAGGCTTCGCGGGCGTGGCTCAGGGCTTGCGCAGGGTCGCTTCCGGCTTTTACACGGATGTAGCCGAAAGGAAGCACGTCATCATCGTATAAATTAGGAGTAAATACGAAGGGCGTTCCGCTAAAGGCGGTGATGCGGTTCGAGGTGAACGCCACGTTGTCCACGTAGCCTGTGATTTCGGCTTTCCCCATCCAGTCGGCATTCAGTTCCTGTCCGGTGGGCAGGTTATACATCTTCTTAAATTCTTTAGTGGCGATATAGTGCCTTACGTTCCGCCCTACGGAGTCGCCGGGCAGGAAGTCGCGCCCTTCGGTCACCTTCATGCCCATCACCTTCGGGAAGTTGGTAGAGACGCGGACATAGAAAGGCTGTACGTGTTGCTCGGCTATGGTAAATCCCTGGATGTTGTACACGTTTCCGCCTCCCATCCGATCGTTGGCATACGCTACGCCTTCAAACTCCGGATAGCCCAATAGTTGCTGGTCGAATGCCTTGTAGGGCTGGCTCAGGAAAGGTTTTTGAGGCATTTGGGCGATGAGTAGCATGTCGCGGTCGAATCCGGTGCGGATGTTCTTCTGGTATTCGTTCTGCATGAAGATGAAGGTGGAGCACACGATGAGGCATGCCGAGATGAAATACTGGAAGCTGACCAGTGCGGTGCGGAGCCGTTTTCCTTTTCCACTCAGGGCGAAGTTGCCTTTCAGCATCAGTGCGGGTGGGAACGAGGTCATGTACCATGCCGGATAAAGTCCGGCAAGTACACCCGTCAGTAGGGCGATGCCTACGCTTCCGAAAATGACGGGCAGATAGTCTTTCAGTGCGGGATTGAAACCCAACGCATCCAGTGCCTGTGTCTGCGTGAAGCAAGCTACGATGCCCAGCGCAATCAGCCAGCCCAGCAACACGGTGCACACGGCTTCCAGCACCAGTCCCGTGCGGAGCGAGCCGACAGAGCTTCCCAGTACCTTCTGCGTGTTGATGCTGCGGATGCGCATCGGGGTGAGGGCGGTGGTGAAGTTGATAAGGTTCACGGCGGCGATGCCGATGACCAGTATGGCGATGAGAATCATCAGGCGCGTGTGCTGCAGGTCGCCCGTCTTGAAGTAGAACCACGGCTTGGTGTGGTAGTACACATCTCGGATAGGAATAACCATGGGTTTGACTTCCTTGAAATCAGATGACTTCTCCATCTTATCGTTGATAATCTTGTTCTGAACCAATTGGCGGTTGACTTCTTCGTAAGTGACTCCGGGTTTCAGGCGGACGAAAGCCAGATAGCTCCAGCTTCCCCATTGGTTGAGGTCCCATTTTTCTCCAATGCGACAATAGATGTCATTGGTGAGTTGGGCATTTTTCGGGAATTCCTTGTACACTCCGCTAATCCTGAATTGTGTTTCCTCGGTAGCTTGGTGTGGACTTTCCAAATAGATGTATTTACCTATGGCGCTTCCGTCAGGGAAAAGCCGTTTGGCTTGGCTTTCCGAGATAATGGCTCCGTTGGGGGTGTCCAGCCCTTCGTCATTGCCTTCCACGAAAGTCATTCCGATAGTCTTTGCAAAATCGGGATATACAGCTGCAACGTTTTCCTTGATGTATTTCGGATAGTGCGGGTCAGTATATACCAGATTACTTCCGAATTGCATCGAAAGCAGGGTGCCGCATTCGATTCCCGTGGTCTCTTGGATGGCAGCATCTACAAACGGGCGAGGCACCACCACCAGCTCGTTGTCTTTCCCGTCAATGGAAAGGTTCAGCACCGCCAGCCGTTCGGGTTCGGGATAGCAGGTGTCGAATTGTTGTTCATAACGGGGCTTCATCATAATTACGATGAAGGCGGCAAAGGCGGCGGATAGTCCTAATAAATTTAGGAATGAAGCCGTGCGGAACCGCTTCAGCGTGTAAAACAGGTTGCGTAGAATCGTTTGGTTCATGTTCGTTGTATGTATTAATTTATTAATTCTCTTTTTTACAATTTCAAATGCTATATGTCGTATGCTATCTCTTTTCCTTAAGCAAATATCGTGCCAAATAAAATTTTAATTGATAATCAGGTGATTACATAATAATCATTTTTTTGAAGTGTCAAAAAATTAGACACTTGGTGTCAAAAAATTAGACACCTTATGCTGGTATTGGTTTCTCACTTATGCATTTGTCTTGTCTGCTCTTTTAGTCCCATTATTCTTGTGGATTTCCCAGATTCAAGCATGCCTTTTGATGAACATAAGTTGGTGGCCCGTTTCACATAAGTACCCTTGCCGTTTCACATAAGTGGTCCTGCCTTACTACTTATGTCCGTCTGGATGTGTGTGGATGTTTTTTTGTCCTGTGTGTCCTTCGCGCGCGTATAATTATATTAATGAGTATCCGTTTCAACCATTTTTCATCAGTTTTAAGAATATTCGTCCTGTAATATGTTGTATGGCAGCATTTTGCGTTTATATGTGTAAAAAAGTTCAGAAAAAAGTTTCCATATTGCTTGCAGTTCCGGTAAAAAGGCGTACCTTTGCAACCGCTTTCCGAAAGGGACGCCGCCTGAAAGG
>NZ_NFKD01000053.1:0-32190 GCF_002160215.1 Bacteroides sp. An19
CAGGCTCAGGGCGAACAACTTTGTAGAAAACATCTTTTCCACATGTATGGCACTGCATAATCTCAGAATTAAAATCAACCCTTGGAACTATCATAACTAATTTACATAAACTCTAATATGTTTTTAATTAGCTTTTTCATGGTGTTCATTCGTTAAAAGTTAAGCGTTAAACCTACCGTGTACGAACGGGTAGTAGGGTATTTATCCTGGTAGTCGATGCCCGGTGTCTGGAAAGCATTATCTACCTCCGGGTCTAATCCGGAGTAACCAGTGATGCAGAAAACGTTGCTTGCCGATGCATAGATACGCAGGTTGTTGATATAATCCTTTATCTTGCCTTTCAGCGGCAGGGTGTAGCCCAAGGTGATGTTGCTCAGCTTCAGGAAGTCGCCGTTTTCCAAGTGGTCGCTCGAGAAATATTGGGCGGCTGTATTCGAGAGACGTACCATCTTTTGGTTGCCGTCGGCATCCAATACGGGCGTGCCGTCCAAGTTGATGGCGGGACGCAGGTCGTAAGCTGTCTTCAGGCGGTTGTAGGCGATGGAGTTGTTTTCATAGAAACAACGCCATGCGTTCAGAATCTTGTAACCGAATTGTCCGGTAAACTGCAAGTTTAAGTCAATGCCTTTGTAGTTAAAGGTATGTCCCCACCCCAAATAGACTTTCGGCAGTCCGTTGCCCAGACGTTGGCGGTTTTCCATCACATTGTGGTTTGTGTTGAATTCTTCATTCACCCAACCTCCGTTGCCGTCACTTACTTGTACGATGGGTACTCCGTTTTCGCTGACTCCTACGTATTTCAGCCCCCAAAACTCGCCTAAACTGTGGCCTACTTCCATATAGTGGGTCGGTGTGCTGATGGGTTCGCCCAATCCGCCATATAATTCGTGAAAGTCATCGGTCTCGTACAAAGTGTTACTCAGTTTGAGCAGCTTGTTTTTGTTGTGCGAAAGGGTCAGGGTGGTGCTCCACTCGAAATCCTTGGTCCGGACGGGTACACCGGTCACCATGACTTCCACACCTACGTTACGTATATCACCTACATTGGCAAGGGTATAGCCATACAAATTGGGCGGTACAGGTACGCTATATGAGTACATCAAGTCGGAAGTCTTACGGTGATAGACATCAATGCTACCGGAGAGGCGTTCATCCAGCACACTCCAGTCTAAACCGAAGTTCCATTCACGGGTGGTTTCCCATTTCAGGTCTTTGTTGGGATTCTGTATAACTTCCAATGTTTGGATCCAATTTCCGCTTTGGTCTTGGATGTCACCGTAGGGAGCGATGTCGTAAAGGTATTGTGCCCGATAAGAACTGGTTGGGGTGATACCGGTCACACCGTACCCTATGCGCAGTTTCAGGTTGTTCAGCCAAGAGCGGGTCTTTTCCATAAACGGTTCGTTGCTGATGGTCCATCCCAACGAAACGGAGGGGAAGGTAGCCCACCGGTTGTTTGCACCGAATTTGCTGGATCCTTCGTGGCGGATGCTGAGCAGGGCGTTGTAGCGGTTGGCGTAGCCGTAGCTGACACGGGCGAAGAAACCAACAAGGGTGTCATCGTATGCGTCAGAGCCCATGCCCGCATGGCGGTCTTCTTCGGTCAGAAGCGTACCCAGTCCCAAGTTGTTGTAGAGGTAAGCTACCGAAGGGAAGTTTCCGTTGCTGGCAGAGAAAACATCGTACTTGTTGTAGAGGTAGCTGTAACCTACCAACCCTTCGAAGCGGTGTTCGCCCCATGTATGGTTGTAGCGCGAAGTGATTTCCAAAGTCTGGCTGCGATAGTTGCCTTCGCTCTTCGAAGCGGAACCGTTGTAGTTGTCTTCTTTCGCCAAGGTGTAATAGTCCGGATAAGTGAACGACTGGCTGACGCTTGCCGATTCGTTCAACGAGAGCATCACATTGGTCTGCCATCCCTTAATGGGTTCTACGGTGACGTTACCCGTCATTTGGTAGAAACGGACGCGGGTATCGCCTTCGTATTCGTTCTGGATTTCCACCGGATTGATGTAGTTCAGGCGGTTGAAGTTTTCGTAATAGGTTCCGTCTTCGTTATAGATGGGTTCCGATGGGTTACGGATAATCGCCTGGCGGTAAGCGTAGGTATTGTTGTTCAACGAATACTTCTGCCGGCTGATCAAGGCGTTGAAGTTGAACTTCAGTTTGTCGTTCCAAGCGTATTGGGTAAAGTCCAACTGCATCTTCAGGTTTTCGTTGTCGCTCTTGCGCATGATAGCTTCATCGTTGCTGTAAACGACGTTGGCGGAGTAAGTAGAGGTTTTCGTACCACCGTTCATAGAAAGCGAATGGTTGTGCTTGAAGCCCGCCTTGCGGCTGATGGCTTTCAGCCAGTCGGTGTCGTAGCCTTCGTAGGTATAGGCGGTGCGTCCGTAGATGATGTCATGCGTATCCATGAACTCCGGTGTGTCTGTCCATTTCGAGAACGATACGTAACCCGAATAAGTGATGTCGGCTTTCTGATCGCGGCGTCCGGTCTTGGTGGTAATCAAGATGACACCGTTGGCACCACGGGTACCGTAGATGGCGGCAGCCGAAGCGTCTTTCAGTACGTCGATGGAAGCGATGTTTTCGGGCGCTACGGTGGTGAGGTCGCCTTCGATACCGTCTACCAAGATAAGCGGGTTGGTGTTACCCGACACGGTATTGATACCACGCAGCATGATGGAAGAGGTAGCCGTCGGGTCACCGCTAGAGTTGGTGACGCTCAGACCGGCAATCTTTCCTTTCACCAGTTCGGCGGCATCGGTAATCTTACCTACTGTAAAATCTTCTGCTTTCACCGAAGCCACGGCACTGGTCACATCACCCTTGCGCTGCGTACCGTAACCGATGACTACGACTTCGTCCATCATCTCGGCGTTTTCTTGCAGCGTAATGGTTTGTCCGGCCTTTACTTCGCTTGCCTTCATTTCGATGGTCTTGTAGCCGATGTAGCTGATGACCAAGGTAGCGTTGGGAGCTACTTTCAGCGAGAACTTACCGTTGAAATCGGTAATCGTACCGTTGGCCGTTCCTTTCTCTACGATGTTGGCTCCGATGATGCTTTCGCCGTTCGAGTCTACCACCTGCCCGCTGACGGTCCGTGTTTGTTGGGCAGCTATCACAGCGGCTTCCGTGTTCCCTGCTTCGGCATACATTGCCAATGGCAACCCTGCTGCCAGCATGGTACAAGCGGCCACCTTCACCATTGCGCGACTGAATAACGCGCGGTTTCCATGTGTATCCATTCTGTTTGTATTTAAAGGTTAATAGTTAGTTAAGAATTAACAGTGAACAAGGAATAGCGGGAATAGCCATTCTTTGTTCCTGTTAATTATTCACTGTTAATTATTAATTATTAATTGTTCACTGCTAATTATTCACTGTCATTCTACTTTCCACTCTATCACTCCTCCCGACGCTCCTTCTTGCAGCTGTGCCACAATCATCAGGTCGGTGGTTTTCACGGGATGGAAGTCGAGGTGGTTGTAGCGGTCCTTATCGGTGGTGTAAGGGCTTTGCGCTTCCACTTCCTTCCATTGGTTGCCCTGTTTGTAGTAGAGCTTCCACGAGGCGGGCGTGCGGAAGTTTCCATCGTAGTGGTCGAAATCCAGCCAGTACACGTCTACGGATTTTACCTCGGTGGGTTGACTGAAGCGGTAGCACACATTCTCTTTCGAGCCTTGGCGCAGCCACCAGTAATGGTAGGGCTTGGAAGTATCGCTCGAACGTTTCGGTTCCCACTGGTCGTTGTAGCCCCATGCCCATTGCAGGTTGCTGGTGGCTGCGGGCACATCGGTGGTAGCTTGGGTAGGAAGCGAGTACATCTGTGCCTTGCTGGCTATGGTCGGTTCGGGTGTCGGGGTAGCGTATTCCTTGGATTCGGGAATCCATACTTCCATCTGGTCGGCACCGCGGTTGTTCCAGGTAGAGTAGGGGATGGCGCGGAAGGTCAGGTCTTTCACCGAGCCGTCGCGTTCCACTTCCTTGGCAGCCCCGCTCAATACCATCACGCCGTTGAGCAGGTTGGCTTCGTAGGTGGCGTCAATCTGTGTGTCGGGGGTGATGAACTTGTTAAACACGGTGCTGTCGGGCTGGTCTTTGCCTTCCAGGCAGAATACGATAGGTCCGCGTTCCAGTGCCAGCATGCCACGGTCTACTTCTACCGAGTCGTTCGCCTGGATGCGTCGCACGTCCATTGGCAGGTCCAGTTCGATGACGTCGCCTGCTTTCCAGGTGCGTACCAAGGTTTCGTAACCGTCGCCTTCGGCTGCCCGTGCCGACGAGCCGTTTACTTTCAGGGTATATTTTTTCGGAGCATCGGTATAGGCGTAGAGGTCGGAAGCTACCGGAGCACTCTTTGCCCAGCTGGGGATGCGCAGGCGGATGGCGAACTCTCCTTCTTTATCAGGCGTCACCTTAATGGCTATCTTACCGTTCCAAGGATATCCGGTGGTCTGTTCCAGTGTGACGTGGGTGCTGTCGGTAAGCTGCATCTCGGCTTTACCTTGTATATAGAGGTTGACGTAGATATCGTTCTGCTGGGTGGCGTAGGCATAGTTGGGCACGGAAGCGATGAAGCGGGTCACATTACCCGGGCAACAAGCACAACCGAACCAACGTTGGCGTTCGTGCTGCCCCATCGATTCCAGCGGATTGTCGTAGAAGAACTTGTCGCCACTGAGCGACACACCGCTGATGACACCGTTGTAAAGTGCACGTTCCAGCACATCGATGTATTTCGATTCGCCCGTGGCAAGGAACATACGGTGGTTCCAGTACACGTTGGCGATAGAAGCACAGGTCTCGCAATAGGCGGTGTGGTTCTGCAGTTCGTAATTCGGTCCGAAGCCTTCGCCTTGCGCACGCGAGCCCATGCCACCGGTGATGTATAGCTTCTTGCTTACGAGGTTGTCCCACAGGCGGGTCAAGGCATGGAAATAAGCCGTATCATGAGTAAGGGCTGCCACATCTGCCACACCCGAATAGAGGTAGCCGGCACGTACGGCGTGGCCCACGATTTCGTCTTGTTGCAGGATGGGCTTATGGTCTTGGCTGTATTCGCTCAGCTTGTGCCCGTCGGTGCCCCGTCCGGTTTCTTCGACGAAGTATTTCGCCATGTCGAGGTATTTCCGGTCGCCCGTCACCTTATATAATTTGCAGAGTGCCATCTCTACGATGGGGTGTCCGCTGGGGCGGTGTATCTGTCCTTCCTTCGGTCCGAAGGTCTTGCAGACGAGGTCGGCATTCTTGATAGCGACATCAAGGAAGGTACGCTTGCCGGTAGCACGGTAATGGGCGACGGCTGCTTCGTACATGTGTCCGCTGTTGTACAGCTCGTGGCTGTTGATTTTTTCCCATTTCGAGCGTCCCCACCATCCGGAGAGACGATAACATTTATTGGTGACGCAGGTAGTAAGATAACCGTCCGGTTCTTGCGCCGCGGCAATGATGTTGATGACGCTGTCCAGGTAATGGTCCTGTTGCGGGTCATATTTCACCGCGAGCGAATACGATGCCCCTTCTATCACCTTATAAGGATCGGTATCGTCGAACGAGAAGTCGCCCCGGTGCTCTCCTTTTTTCAGTCCGGCGGCAATGGCGAAGTTATCAAATCGTCCGTTTTTCTCACATTCTTTAAATGCGGAAGGGATAGACACGGTGCGGTTGGTCTCGATGCGGGGCAACCAGAAGCTATCGCTCAGGTGCACCTGGGTGAACGGCACTTCCTGGATGGGGGCGTCGGGCTGCGTATAGGCAGGTTTGCCACACGAAGTGACTCCCAACGCTACAAGTCCGCTCATCAGTGTTAACAGATAGTTCTTCATAAGGTATTACTATTTAAAATTTCATCTGCGCAAATGTAGGTGGAAATCGGTAAACCGGATAAAAAGATAGTCCATATTGATAAGAAAATAGTCGTGCAAAGGCCTGCAGGATATGCTGTACAGCACGTTTAAACAGGATATAGACGATTTTGTCATCTGTTTGGATGATTTTTACAGATGAATATATCCGCAAACCAATTGTTTTACTATGTTGTAAGAGATTGTTTTAATTTCTCCAACAAATTTGCTTAGCAGATACGAATTAATATATGATTGAATGGTTCAGGATCTGTTACAGGCTACCTTCTTTTTACGTTTTCCATATGAAAACCGTACGGTTTCCATATCGAGAACGTACGGTTTTCAATTGGAGAACGTACGGTTTTGATAGGAAAACCATAAAAGGATGCCGTCCGGATTGATAATACAACCCTATCAGAAACTCCAAATATTGGGAAGGATTTTGGGATTTTGATTAAGAAGCTGTTTTGAATTTCTCCAAAAAGTTTTTCTTGGCTTGATGTATCCGTTTTCGTGTGTGCTTTGGGCGATTTTTTGGTCCTTTTCGCTCCTGTTCTTCGTCAGATAGCCCGCTATCTTCCTCATCACAGAAGCAAAAATGCCTCAAAAACTCATCCCAAATCATCGCACGATAAATTCAAAACAGCTTCTAAAATGAATATCCGCAAAATGCCAGCAGATAAAAGAAATTAGAAGGAGTTATGCCTTCGGCAGGAGTTAAAGGACAATAGTATTGGCTTCTAACTCCTTTTATAGTAGAACAAAATTGGTTTGCGAAAAAATCTTGATGTATTGTCATAATCGAATGGATTTTCCGCAGGAAATAGGCACTCAGCATGACAAATGTTTTTTCGCATTTTATTTCTGATTGACTATAACTCCCTCAAATAACTCCTTCTAACTCCTTATTGGTAAAATACGGACATTCATAAAAGACCGTCCATCAATTCGTTGCGGTTTTCCCCGATGCAATGAACTTGCCTGGCGTCATGCCGAACTGTTTCTGAAAGCACTTACTGAAATACGATGGATTGCTGAAACCTACCATGTAACTCACTTCGCTGATGTGATATTTGTTTTCTTGCAACAGCAATGCCGCCTTTTTCAGTCGTACCAATTGAATCATCTCATTGGGTGTAACGTTTGCCAGCGCTTTTATTTTCGCGAACAAGCCCGAACGGCTGATGCCTAACTTTTCGGCAAGAAAATCAACCGACAAATCGGGGTTGTCGAAATTGTTTTCTATCAGTTGGTTCATCCTGGTCAGAAACTCTTCGTCTGCCTGGTTGCCCGCTATCGTGCTGATGGGCACTACCGGCATCTGCGAGAATTTCTGTTGTAATTGGCTGCGCAAGTCCATCAGGTTTTTCACGCAGGCTTCCAGGTATTGCATGGAAAACGGTTTCTCGATATACGCGTCCGCGCCGCAATTCATGCCTGCAATCTTCGAAGCGTTATCGGTTTTTGCCGTCAGCAGGATAAAAGGAATGTGACTGGTCAGCCGGTCTTCACGCACCCGGCGGCACAATTCGATACCATCCACGTTGGGCATCATCCAGTCGCTGATGATAAGCGAAACTTCTTGTTCTTTCAGTCGTTGTAATGCTTCTGCGCCATCGGCTGCGGTAATCACTACATAGGCGGTGCCGAAGCTGTCTGCCAAAAAACTTGACATGTCTTCGTTGTCTTCCGCTATCAAAACGACAGGCAGCTTCTTATTCGCCAAACCGGCAGGCTGCACCTGCAGAATGCCTTCGGGCACTTCCGGGACTTCTCCGGCAGTTTCTATGGAGTCGGTTTTCTCTTGCCGCACCGGCAGTGTAACACGGAAAGACGAACCTTTGTTTTCTTCCGACAGTACATCGATGCGTCCGTGGTGAGCTTCTACAATGCCCTTTACGATGCTTAATCCGATGCCTGTACCCGGCTTGTTGTCGTGCGCCTGATAGAAAGGACGGAAGATAAGTTGCAGCTCTTTGGGGCTCATACCTTTCCCGTTGTCGGTTACGGTCAAGGTAAACGTATGCTCTTGCGCAGCAAATTCCATCTTCACCTGGTCGCGGGTGTACTTATTGGCGTTAGTCATCAGGTTGCTCAGCACTTTGGTGACCGCCTCGCGGTCTACATCGGCACGGAAGTCTTCGGGCGGATAGACCTCTGTCAGCGTAATGCCCCGTTGTTCCAGCGAAGGCTGGAAGCGCTCACACACGGCTTGCATCAGTTCTTTGATGTTCTGCGGCGCAAAACGCATTTTCATTTCGTTTTGTTCCACTTTGCGGAAATCCAGCAACTGATTTACCAGATAGAGTAAACGCTGGCTATTACGATCGATGATATTCAAGTCGTTGCGCACTTCCGACGGCAGATTTTGCGTAGACTGCATCACCTTTTCCAACGGCCCGATGATGAGCGACACAGGCGTACGGATTTCGTGTGCAATCATGGTGAAAAATGAAATCTTGGCTTCGTGCATTTCTTTCTCCTTCCGCACATTCAGTTCATCAATGGCCTGCGCATGCTTTTTTTCACTGCGGCGTATGATGTAGCGTGTCGATGCTGCCAGTACGAACACGAACAGGATGAAGTATGCTACCTTAAACGGAACCGACAAGTAAAAAGGAGGATGGATGACAATACGCAAAGCGGTGCCTTCTTCGTTCCACACCTTGTCATTATTCGAAGCTTTCACCCGAAACGTATAAGTCCCGGCAGGAAGGTTGGTGTACGTGGCATTGTGCTGTGACCCGACGTAGTTCCAGTCTTTATCAAAGCCTTCCAACATGTAGGCATACTGGTTTTTCTCTGGAGTGCAATAACTCAATGCTGCATATTTCAGGGTGATGACATTATCGGTATACGGCAGATGCAGTTCTTCTAATTCGCCGATAGCAGCGGGTAGTATGCCTCCGTTTTCGGTAGCGATGGGTTTGTTGAATATTTCCAGTCCGGTCAGCACTACGGCAGGAGCTTGTATGTTCGATTTCAGGCGGTGCGGATGAAAACGGTTGAATCCATTAATGCTCCCGATATAAATTTCACCGCTTTTCGACATTTGCACTGAAGCGGGCAGGAAGGATTCGTTCTGCAGCCCATCGCTGCGGGTAAACACTTGTGTCCGTCCGTTTTCCGGATGATATTTTACCAATCCTTTCGCCGTCGTGAGCCACAAATGCTCGTCACTTTCCGCTATAGCGTTGATGCATTCGTTCGGAATGCGCAAAGCTTGTCTGCCGAACCGGTCTTCCTTCTCCTGATACAGGCAAAGCCCTTCGCCCGTGGCTGCCCATAGCCTATCTTTCCGGTCGATGTATAACTGATTGACAATCTGGCAGGCGATGCCTTCCGCCTTGCCGTAAGCCTTCCATTCTTTTTGTTCCGGCTGGTAGCGGTACAGCCCGTCACCCTGTGTGGCAATCCACAGGTAACCTTTCGCGTCTTCTTTCATATCGATTACGGTGGCTTTTACCTGTTCGATGCGTATCAGCCTGTCCGTGGGGCGGTCGTAGCGACATACCGAAGCCATGGATCCGGTCCATATCTGCCCCCTTCTGTCCTTGAATACGGTATAGATGCTGGTTCCTTCCGGTTCCCGGTCGCGGTAATCTTTTATCGCTCCGGTTTTCCGGTTCAGGATGCGGATGTTTTTCCCGTACGTGCCTATCCACAGGTTATCGCCATCTATACATAACGCGTGTACGTTATCGTTGGCAAACGCCGTTCTGCCAGGAAAGTCTTCAAACCTGCGGCGGATGGGGTCGAAGCGACTTAATCCTCCATCGTCCGAGGCTACCCATATCTTGCCGTCCTCGTCTTCGCAAAAGCGACTGATGATGGTGCCGGTGAACAGACCATTCCCATTTGCGTCCGAATACCCTTCGAACTGTCCGCTGTAAGGCGGCAAGTAATTGATGCCGTTATAGAAGGTGCCTATCCAGATACCTCCCTCCCGGTCTTTCAGGATAGGATAGATAAACCGGTCGGAAAGCGCTTTGGTTTCTTCGCCATAATAAGCATACACCGCACTGCATCCGGTAATCCGATCAATCAGTGCCAGACCATTATCCGATCCTGCCAATAATACATTGGACGAGTATTCGCCGATGGCATGGATGTGCGAAATGCCTTTGTCGCCATGTGGTTCCATATAACGTTCCACCGTTCCCGTCTGTGGATTGATTTTCCATATACCCTCTGTCCACGTACCTGCCCACAGGTTTCCTACTGCATCTTCCCACATAGCCATCGAATAGAACGAGTCGGGATTGTCCTGCAACGGAAAGGCGGTAAATTGATTCTTCTGCTTATCGAACCTGTACAGCCTTGCCCAGGTAGATGCCCACAGTTCTCCTTTTTTGTCGCACAACAGGTAAAAAATATTGCCGTCATCCTCCCGCATGGGATAATGAGCCAGTTGTTCTCCGTTGGCGGCATACCGGAAAACCCCTTGCGAACGAGTAGCTATCCAGACATTGCCTTGTGGGTCGCAGACGATTTTAGTAACCCAACTCCGGATGGGGCTAAGGCTATCTGCCGCCACCGGACGGAAAGGGATGATTCGCTCCGGCTTCCGCTCGAAAATGTATACGCCACAATCGGTGCCCAACCACAGACTGTCTCCCCTCTCGCAAAGACAAGAAATGGTATTAGTAAGAAATTCTGGCGAAGACGCGCTTTCTTTCTGATAAAACGTAAACTCGATTCCATCGAAACGATTCAGTCCGTTGTCTGTACCTATCCAGATGTATCCTTCGGCATCCTGTAAAATATCGTAAACAGTATTCGATGACATTCCGTTTTCTATGTTGTAGTGTCTGAACTGGAACAGGGAAGGCAGTGCATCGGCAGCCGCTCCGAATAAACAGACATTGCATAACATCCACAGACAGAATAGTTTCTTTATATTCATGGAATTAATGATTTTCGAATAACGGCGCAATTTACGGAAAATAATTTAAAAGAATGTCATCTGTCTTGATTTTTATTTTTTGGGATTATTTGTTCATTTCAGATACACCGTGATTTTTCCGCTCAGCTGGAGGAGAGAGATTTCACACATTTTGGTGTCATACTCGGCAGAGAGGATGCGTTCTTCGGCATCGAGCAGGCTTTGTTGTGCCTCACGCATTTCGATACCGGACAGATTTCCCAAGAGATAACGCTCTTTGGCTATCTCGTGATTCTCTTTGGCGGCTATCAGGTTCTGGCGTTCCAGGTGCAGCAGGCGGAGGTTGTTGCGGTATGCCTGCCACAGGTTGCTCAAGTCGGCACGCAGGGCTTGCTCTACCTGCTCGCGTTCCAGTTGGGCGTTGCGGATGGCAAGGCTGGCATTGCGCTTTTCGCGCCGGCGGTTTCCGTCGAAGATATTGAAACCGATGGTGATGCCTCCGCTGAATCCCCAATTGCTGCGCTGGCGCGTGGCGTTCACATCGTATTTATTAAAGGTATAGCCATATCCCGCATTCAGGCGCAGGTAGGGATAGTTGCGCGAGAGGACTTTCTTGTAGTCCAATTGAGCCAAGACGGTATTTTGGTCGGCATGCAAGAGATTGGCATTGGTGCTTAACGTGGCATTCCAAAGCTCGTCGAAATCAAGGATGCGGTTCAGGTCGATGACCGAATCACGCACCCGGATGGGACGGTCGACATCTTTATTCGCCATCAGTTCGTTCAGGTTGATGCGCGAGGTGTGCACCAGTTCCTGCTGCTTCATGTACTGGGCACTGTCGGCATTGAAGTCTACCGTTGCCTGTTGGAAATCGAGGCGCGAGAAATTACCGATGTGGTACCGCTCTTCTACAATGCGCAAACGTTCCTTCGAGAGCGAAACGGCATAGCGGAAGTTTTTCAGGCGGATTTCCTGCTGGATGTAGTTGTAATACTCGGCGGTAAGGGTAGCGATGAAATCTTCTATCGCAATCCGGGTATTGGTAGCTCCCTGACGTTCCAGTTCCTGCAATTGCTTGTAAGTGGTAGAGATATTAAAGCCGTCGAAGATGGTCCAGTTCAAGTCGATGCCTGCATCGAGGGTATGGTCGAGCACATTGCGTTCGGCTACCGTACTCCCGTCGGCACGCAATTTCGAATCGGAACTGTTCAAGTCACCGGTATATCCTGCGGTAAAATCTACCGTAGGCAGATAACCCGCATTGCCCAACGTGGCGTTGTTCTTGCTGATTTGTTCTTCGTTGCGCGAGATGCGGAGCGAATAGTTGTTCAGCAATCCTTCTTCCAGGCATTGCTTCAAGGTATATTCATATTGTGCCTGAAGGGGAAGTGCGGCAAAAACGGCTATTATCAAGATAAGAATCTGCTTCATACGTTCTTGGTTTTGTTTCGGTTAGTGGATATGTACGAATAAATGGCGGGCACGATGAACATGGTGAGGAATGTCGATACCAGCATACCCCCCACTACTGCCGTTCCCATAGCAATGCGCTGGTTGGCACCTTCGCCTGTGGCAAACGCCAAAGGAATAAGTCCCAATACCGTAGCCGCACTGGTCATCAGGATGGGGCGCAGGCGCTGGAGGGCAGCATCGCGGATGGCTTGCATCTTTTCCTCGCCTGCCTCTTGCTTCTGGTTGGCAAACTCCACAATCAGAATGCCGTTCTTCGCCACCAGTCCGATGAGCATGATGATGCCAATCTGGCTGAAGATGTTCATGGTGATATCTCCGAAATACATGAATATCAATGCACCGGCAATGGCAAGGGGCACGGTGAGCATGATGATGAGCGGGTCTTTAAAGCTTTCGAACTGCGCTGCGAGGATGAGGTAAATCAACGCCAACGCCAGGATAAAGGCAAACATCAGGCTTGACGAGCTTTCCCGATAGTCTTTCGAGTCGCCCGAAAGTGCCGTACGGAAGGTTTCATCCAAGGTTTCGGCGGCTATCTTATCCATCTCGTCCAATCCCTGGCCGATGGTCTTTCCTTCGGCAAGACCCGCCGATACCGTAGCGGAGATAAATCGGTTGTAGTGATAAAGTTTGGGCGGGGTGATTGACTCGACAAATTCCACAAGATTGTCCAGCTGAATCATTTCGCCTTTATCGCTCCGGATATAGATGGAGCGGATATTGGCAGGCTGGTTGCGCTGCTGGCGGTTGATTTGCCCCAATATCTCGTATTGCTTGCCGTTCATGTAGAAATACCCCATGCGCTGACCGCTCAATCCGTACTGGAGGGTTTCGGCAATATCGCGCACGCTCACCCCCATCGTTCCTGCCTTGTCGCGGTTGATGTTGACCTGCATTTCGGGGCTGCTGAACTTCAGGTCGACATCCGCCATCTGGAAAGTCGGGTTATCGTACACCTTATTTAAGAAAGCGGGCAAAACTTTTTCCAGCTTGTCGATGCTTACTGCCTGAAGCACGTATTGCACGGGCATGCTGCTTCGCCGTCCGCCGAAAGAAGACTGCTGCTGGACAAAGGCGCGTGCTTTGGTCTTGGTCTTGATGGCTTGCGAAAGCTGCTCCGCCACCTCCATCTGACTGTAGTCGCGTTCGTTGATATCCTTCAGCGTAATCTGGATGTTTCCGCTTCCGCTCGATACCCGGGCTGTGACCGCCTCGGCATCGGGTATGAGGGAATCCACCAGCAGGTTGATGTCTTCGGTATAGTCTCGGATATATTCGTAGCTTGCTCCCTCGGCGCCACGGGTGTTGATTGTGATTTTCGAACGGTCTTCCAGAGGTGCCATTTCTGCCGGGATATGCGTCCAAAGCACACCGATAAGCACCAATGTGACTGCAGTGAAAATAATAGCCCAATACCTGCGCTTCAAGAATGCGCTCAACCCACGGGCATACCAGTAGTTCATGCCTTCGAAGAATGGTTCGGTCTTGCGGTAGAACCAGCTTTGTCTTTCGCGTTTCTTCAAGAGTTTGGTGGCAAGCATCGGCGTAAAAGTGAGGGCAGCAAAGGCAGAGATAAGCACCGAACCAGCCACCACAAAGCTGAACTCGCGGAACAACCTGCCGCTGGTACCTTCCATGAACACAATGGGGAGGAACACCGCTACCAGCGTGATGGTGGTAGACACTACGGCAAAGAAGATTTCTTTTGCCCCCTCGATGCCTGCCTCAAAAGGCTCCATACCCCGTTCGATACGGATGTAAATGTTTTCGGTCATCACGATGGCATCGTCTACCACCAGTCCTACCGAAAGCACCACCGCCAGCATGGTCAATACATTGATGGAGAAACCCGCCACGTACATGATAAAGAAGGCACCGATGAGCGAGACCGGAATCACGATAATCGGTATCAGCGTGACGCGCCAGTCGCGCAAGAACAGGAAGATGATGACGATAACCAAGAAGAAAGCCTCGTAAACGGTACTCTCCACTTCGGCAATGGAGGCACGGATAAAGCGGGTATTGTCGAATCCATACGTGTAAGACACATCATCGGGAAGGTCTTTTTCCATCTGCTTCATACGTTCGTACACGGCATCGGCTATCTCGATATGATTGGCTCCGGGCTGAGGGATGACCACCACGCCCACCATCGGTACCCCGTTCATCTTCATGTAACTCTTTATGTCGGCAGCACCCAGTTCGGCATACCCGATATCGCTCAGTCGGATGACTTGTCCGCCTACCTCCTTAATTACGACATTGTTGAACTCGTCGGCGGTATGCATTTGTCCCATGGTGCGCAAGGTCAGTTCTACGGTATTTCCTTCGATGCTTCCCGAAGGAAGTTCTACGTTCTCGTTGTCCATCGCATTCTTCACGTCAACTGGAGTCACACCATAGCCCGCCATCTTTACAGGGTCGAGCCACAAGCGCATCGAATAGCGTTTTTCACCCCATATCGACACGCTGCTCACATCGGATATGGTCTGAAGCTGCTCTTTTACGGTCAGGTCGGCTATCTCGCTCAATTCTAAAAGCGAACGGTTATTGCTCTGGATAGCCACCATCAGGATGGGGCTGGCATCGGCATCGGCTTTCGATACCGTAGGCGGATCGCAATCGCGAGGCAAGTAACGTTGGGCACGCGAAACCTTGTCTCGTACATCGTTTGCCGCCGTTTCCAAATCGACCGATAATTCAAACTCCACGGTGATGCGGCTTTGACCCGTCTGGCTCACACTGGAAAGCGAACGGATGCCGGGGATACCGTTGATGTTCTGTTCCAAAGGTTCGGTTATCTGGTTCTCGATGACATCGGCATTGGCTCCCGAATAACTGCACGTTACGGATATGATGGGATTGTCCACCGAGGGGTATTCGCGTACACCCAAGGTCGTATAGCCTATCAATCCGAAAAGCAAGATAATGATGGTGAGCACGGTGGCAAGCACCGGCCTGCGGATACTGAGTTCGGAAATATTCATAAGGCAGGCACGGTTTTAGTTGATATTATCCAATTTTACAGGCATTCCCGTGCGGAGCTGCAAGGTTCCGGAAGTCAGGATGGTATCTCCTGCCACTAACCCACGGAGTATCTGCACTTCGGATTCGGTTCGGATGCCTATCTCCACATCGACAGGCATGGCGATTCCTGAGCGGTATACGAAGACCTTGTTCTGCCCCATTTCGGGCACGATGGCTTCGGAAGGGATGGCGATGGCATCCTGTATCTCACCTTGGCGCAATTCGACATCGGCATAGCGTCCGGGAAGCAATTCGGCACGGGTATTCGGGTAAATCGCACGTACGGTCAGGGCATGCGTCTCGGGGTCAATGCTCGACTCCAGGGCATATACTTCCGCTTCGAAGGCATCCAGATGCCCCTCTACCTTAAATGATAGCTTCGTACCTTTCCGTATCTTACGTGCATAACGTTCGGGGACGGCAAATTCCACCTTAATCGGTTTTATCTTGGTAAGTTTGGCAATGACAGTTGTAGGCGAAGCGTAGGCACCCATACTGACCTGCCGCAAGCCTATCACTCCATCAAAAGGAGCACGAAGCTCGGTCATGTCAATCGTGGCACGTACGTTTTCGATATCGGCATGAAGGGTGGCAAGCTCGGTTTTCACCTGTTCGTAAGCCTCCTTACTTACAGCATCGCGCTGGAGCAAGGCGTTCTGGCGGAACACGCGGTCTTCGGCAAGCGGCATCTGCGCTTCCAGTCTTTGCAGCTGTGCCTGAAGCTGGCTGTCGTTTACCTTGGCAAGCAATTGCCCCTGGCTCACCATTGTCCCTTCCTGAAAATTGATGTCAACGATTTTTCCTGATGTTTCGAACGAGAGGTCCACTTCCTCATCGGGTATAAGCTTGCCGCTTACAAATAATTTATCGGTCAGTACGTGGGGGCGCACCACCTGCGCGTTCACGTTCAAGATTTGCTTTTTCTCGGCAGGCATTTTCCTGTCCGCCTCATTGAGTTCGGTATTCTCTCGCGGTGTAAACGAATAAATGCCCAATCCGGTCAATCCGGCTATTATCGCCACGATAATCCCCCATTTAATCCATTTGTTCATGTGCCTTTCATGCTAATTTTGGTTTCTACTAATGCTTATGTGATGACAAAAGTAAGAAAACGTTTAAACAAAAACCACTTTTTTTAAAAATATTCACAAAACAAGATGCGATTTGTTCCCTTGTCACGCTAGTGTTCATACTGATTTGCAGTCCGAACAAAGCCTCCAAAACAAAGCCCAAAATACATCTCTCGACAAGCGTCCAAAATGGACGTTTTATGTTTTATATCATAAAATGTAACATACGTGATAAAATATGTAACAAACAAAGAGTCAGATGTATCATAGAGAAAAGTTTTTGAAGCATTTGTGAATACGAAATAGCTAAACTTTCCATATATTTGCATAGGACCAAAACCAATCAAGTATTAATTATGATGAAAACAAATAGGTTGAATATTAAGTTAGGGTTAGTTTTATTACTTTGTCTTTGCTTCGCCGCGATTGGCGAAGCAAAGATCTCTTTGCCTTACTTAATAAACGACGGCATGGTATTGCAACGTGGAAAAGCAGTACCTGTATGGGGAACCGCCGATGCAGGCGAAAGTGTTACCCTCAAGTTTGCAGGAAAAGAGTATCAAACCACTGCCGGTCCGGATGGAAACTGGAAGATCATGCTTCCTGCCATGAAGGCGGGAGGCCCGTATGACATGCAGATAAACGACATTACCTTACATAATATATTAATAGGTGATGTATTCCTCTGTTCGGGACAATCGAATATGGAGCTGACCGTAGCACGTGTAATGGACATGTTTGCCGATGAAATAAATGCTTACGAAAACACAAACATCCATTATCTGAAGGTTCCATATTGCTACGATTTCAATGAGCCGCAAAAAGACATCAAAAAAGCCGAGTGGCAACCGTTGGACAAAACGCATGTCATGGGATATTCGGCTTTGTGCTATTTCTTTGCCAAGCAACTTTACGAAAAAACAAAGGTACCCGTAGGTATCATCAACTCAAGCTGGGGAGGAACTCCCATCGAAGCCTGGATCAGCGAAGAAGGTTTGCAAGACTTTCCTGTCTACACACACCAAAAAGCAGTATATGAATCGAAAGAACTGATAAACAACATCCAACAGATAGAACAAGCCCGTGGACGTGCCTGGCAAATCGAACTTTACAAAACCGATAAAGGCACTCATGCACAAACTCCGTGGTATGCTGAAAATTACGATGATTCGGCATGGCAAACCGTTGACATGTTTTCACCTCAATGGGCTACCAACGGATGGCGCCCGATAAACGGTGTACACTGGTTCCGTCAGCAGATTGACCTGCCTGCCTCGTGGAACGGAAAAGAAGCTACGTTGCGCCTGGGATGCATTGTGGATGCAGACTCGGTATATGTCAATGGAAAATTCGTAGGAAGCGTTGCCTACCAATATCCTCCACGTATTTACAACATCCCGAAAGGACTTCTGAAAACAGGCAAAAACCAAATAACCATACGCCTGGTGAGCAACGGAGGATTCCCTTCTTTCGTAAAAGACAAACCATATAAGCTGATTTGCGGGACAGAAGAGACTAACCTCTCACAACAATGGAAACACCGCATAGGAACAGAAATGCCTCAGGCTCCTTCGTCTACAGCTTTTCAGAATATGCCCATCGGACTCTATAATGGCATGATTGCCCCTCTGAGAAATTATGTGTTCAAAGGCACTGTATGGTATCAGGGCGAATCAAACACAGGTAAATGGAAAGAATATGCCAGCCTGCTGAAATCGTTGATGAAAGACTGGCGGAAAACCTTCGGAATGCCTGAAATGCCTTTCTACATCATGGAACTTGCCGATTTCATGGCTCCCGACAATCCTGGCAAAAAAGGATGGGCAGCTTTGCAGGCACAACAGGCGAAAGCCGCAGAAGAAGACCCGCACGCCACCCTGATTCCCAATAAAGATACAGGCGAGTGGAATGACATCCATCCGTTGGACAAGAAAACAGGAGGCAAACGACTGGTAGAAGCCGTTACCCAAAGTTTTTAAACCTACCTCACAAAATAAAAGGGAATTGCCCAAAACATAAATAAAACCAAGAACCAATTAAAGAATTAAATACATACCATGAACGCACTACAGAATCAAAAAGTCTCCATGGCCGAAAAAATCGGTTACGGATTGGGAGACTGCTCTGCGAACCTTGTGTTCCAGATGATGATGATTTATCAAACAAAGTTTTATACCGACGTATTCGGACTGGAAGGAGCCATTGCCGGAACTGTTATGTTGGTAGCACGCATTGTAGACGCTTTTGTAGACCCTACCGTAGGCATTCTTTCCGACCGTACGCAGACACGTTGGGGAAAATACCGCCCCTGGGTATTGTGGACAGCCATACCTTTTATGGTATTCTATATTCTGGCATTCTACAATCCCGGCATTGAAGACAAAGGGCTGGTGGCATTGTATGCAACCATCTCCTATACGTTATTGATGACGATGTATTCATTCAATAACACCCCCTACTCTTCACTGGGCGGCGTCATGTCGGGCGACATCAAAGAACGTACCAGCATCACTTCCGTACGTTTCATATTCTCAACTATCGGACAGTTTGTGGTTCAAGGATTAACATTGCCCCTGGTCGGCAAATTCTCGGAAGACGGCGATAAAGGACATGGATGGCTATGCACGATTTCCTTATTTGCTGTAGTGGGATTCATCTTCCTTGCCATAGCTGCCTTCTCGGCAAAAGAACGCATTACCCCACCGGCCAATCAAAAGACCAATTTACGCGAAGATATCAAGGATATTTTCGGAAGCATACCTTGGCGCGCAATGTTCGTGCTGACTCTATTTGTCTTCATCACCCTAGCCATGTGGGGAAGCGCTATGAACTACTATTTCGAGCATTACGTCGATGCGGGAGCCCTCTATAACTTCCTCGACCGCATGGGACTGGTATCTGCCGAAGCACAGGATTCAATAGGTTATCATATATTAAATGCATTCGGGCTGATAGTGAGCTCCCCTGACAAAGCCTACGAAGTAGGTTTCGGTGTATTCAACATGCTGGGAGCATTGGTACAATTTTTCGGTGTAATCTTTCTTTCCAACTACCTTGCCAACCGCTTCGGAAAGAAAAATACATTCATTGTATGTCTGACACTGACCGCCATCTTCACGGCAATGTTCTACTTCCCGGCGAAAGAGAACATTGAATTGATGTTCTTCCTGAATTTCTTGAAGAGTCTGGCATACGCCCCCACCGTACCTCTGCTTTGGGCAATGATTGCCGATGTAGCCGACCATTCGGAATACATCCATTACCGCCGTGCCACGGGGTTCACTTTCGCCGGAGTGGTATTTGCCTTAAAAGCCGGCCTGGGTGTAGGAGGTGCCATCCTTGGCTTCCTGCTTTCTGGCTTTGGCTATGTATCGGGAGTCGGAGCTGTACAAAGCGAATCGGCTATCCACGGAATCATTCTCTCGTCCAGCCTGATTCCTGCAGCCACGTTCTTTGTTGGAGTAATTGCCTTGTGTTTCTATCCTATCACCAAACAATATAACGAAAAAATGCAGGCAGAACTCGCCGAACGGAGAAGCAAACAAAATTAAATGACAAAGTATCAGAAGCTGTTTTGAATTTATCGTGCGATGATTTGGGATGAGTTTTTGAGGCATTTTCGCTTCTGTGATGAGGAAGATAGCGGGCTATCTGACGAAGAACAGGAGCGAAAAGAACCAAAAAATCGCCCAAAGCACACACGAAAACAGATACATCAAGCCAAGAAAAACTTTTTGGAGAAATTCAAAACAGCTTCTCAGTTAACTGAATAAACAAATAACTTAAAAAACAAAATCCATGAAAGTAAAACACATTGCATCTGCTATTCTGGCAGCAACGTTCGTCGCAGCATGTAGCGGACCTAAAAACACTGTTCCACAAGAGCTTACACTGAAAGATGTCGTAGGCGACCAGTTCCTTATCGGAACGGCAGTAAATGTCCGTCAAGTAGCTGGAAAAGACACGAATGCTACCAATATTGTGAAACACCATTTCAATGCCATTGTTGCTGAAAACTGCATGAAAATGGAAGAACTCCATCCGTCAGAAGACGTGTACGACTTCAAGGCTGCGGATGATTTCGTAAAGTTCGGTGAGGAGAATGGCCTGACTATGACCGGCCACGTACTGATTTGGCACTCGCAATGTCCTGAATGGTTCTGTGTGGACAAAAACGGAAAGAACGTAAGCCCCGAAGTTTTGAAACAACGCATGAAAGACCATATCTATACCATAGTAAATCATTTCAAAGGAAAGCTGAAAGGATGGGACGTGGTAAATGAAGCCATTGTTGAGGACGGCTCGTACCGCAAGAGCAAATTTTATGAAATCTTGGGTGAAGAATTCATTCCTTTGGCATTCCAATACGCACACGAGGCAGACTCCACCATCGAACTATATTATAACGATTACGGAATGGATAACCCCGGACGCCGCGAAGGAGTTGTAAAACTCATCCGCAGCCTGAAAGAAAAAGGTTTGCGCATCGATGCTGTCGGTATGCAAGGACACATGGGTATGGACTATCCGAAAATTGAAGAATTCGAAAAAAGTATGCTTGCTTTTGCAGCAGAAGGTGTGAAAGTAATGATTACCGAATGGGATATGAGTGCCTTGCCTACCGTATCACGTACAGCCAATATATCGGATACAATCGCCTTCAAGAAAGCGCTGAATCCGTATCCGGATGCATTACCCGATTCTGTATCGCAGGCATGGAACGCCCGCATGAAACAATTCTTTGAACTGTTTGAAAAACATGCCGATATCGTAGACCGTGTGACAGCATGGGGAGTAACCGACGGAGATTCCTGGAAAAACGGTTTCCCTATCCGAGGACGTAAAGACTATCCGCTGCTCTTCGACCGCAACTACCAGCCCAAGCCGTTCATCACGGAAATGATAAAAGAAAAGGAAACAAACACACCCCAATAACACAGAAGAAAAACTTAAAAAACTTATAAACATAAAAAAAACTCATAACCATGAAAAAAGAAGCAAGATACCTCGTACCGAATGATTATATGGCAGACCCGTCTGTACATGTCTTTAACGGCAGATTATACATTTATCCCTCGCACGACTGGGAAAGTGGAGTTCCCGAAAACGATAATGGCGACCATTTTAATATGAAAGATTACCACGTATTCTCTACCGATGATGTAATGCACGGTGAAATCACCGACCACGGAGTTGTATTGAAAGTGGAAGATATCCCCTGGGCAGGACGCCAGTTGTGGGATTGCGACGTGGCTTTCAAAAACGGCAAATATTACATGTATTTCCCGATGAAAGACCGTAATGACATTTTCCGTCTGGGAGTAGCCATAAGCGACAAGCCCGAAGGTCCGTTTATTCCCGAAGCCAATCCGATGTGGGGAAGTTATAGCATCGACCCTGCCGTATTCTGCGATGAAGACGGAAGCCATTACATTTATTTTGGAGGTATCTGGGGCGGACAATTGCAACGCTACCGGGATAATAAGGCACTGGAAAGCGCCATCCTGCCCGAAGGCAACGAACCAGCTCTGCCCGGACGTGTGGTAAAACTCCGTGACGACATGATGCAGTTTGCCGAAGACCCTCGCCCTGTCCTCATTATCGACCAGGAAGGAAACCCACTGAAAGCCAATGACCCGCACCGTTTCTTCGAAGCATCGTGGATGCACAAATACAACGGGAAATACTATTTGTCATATTCTACGGGCGATACCCACTTCTTGTGTTATGCTATCGGAGACAATCCATACGGACCGTTCACCTATCAAGGAGTTATCCTCACACCGGTAGTGGGATGGACCACACATCACGCCATTGTAGAATACAAAGGCAAATGGTACCTCTTCCACCACGATTGTGTACCCTCTGGAGGAAAAACATGGTTGCGTAGTCTGAAAGTAGTAGAACTGGAATACGACGCAGAAGGAAAAATCATCACTATTGACGGAGGAGGAGAATGATACGAATGTTGCTTCTCAGCATATGCTTGCTGCTTGCTGGAGAACGGCTGTCCGCAGAAAACGGCAGCCGCCTCTGGCTACGGCAGGACACTACAGCAAATGCTAAGGTTGAATGTTCACTGCATTCTCATACACTGGATATAGCTTGCTCTGAACTGAAACGGACATGGAAAGGCACTCCTGTATCACTTGAGCTGTTCAATGATGCTACCCACACCGCTTTAGGACCCGAAGGTTATACCATCCGGTCGGGGAAAAACGGTATCACACTTGGGTCCATCTCCGAAAAAGGTCTGCTTTATGCCACCTATCACCTCTTACGACTTCAAGCAACCCAGCAAGACACTCAGTCACTCCATATCGAAGAACGTCCGGCGTATCCCATACGAATCCTCAACCATTGGGATAATCTGGACGGTACCATCGAACGTGGATATGCCGGACATTCACTTTGGAAATGGGACGAACTGCCAGCGACACTTTCTCCCCGTTACGAAGCATATGCCCGTGCCAACGCCTCCATCGGTATCAATGCTACAGTGTTGAATAATGTCAACGCCTCACCCGAAATGCTGGACACGCCTTATCTGAAGAAAGTAAAGGCACTGGCTGATATTTTCCGTCCTTACAACTTAAAAGTATACTTATCGGTAAATTTTGCTTCGCCGATGATTATAGGCAAATTGGCTACTGCCGACCCGTTGGATCCCCAAGTAGCAAACTGGTGGAAGCAGAAAGTACACGAAATATACAGTCTGATACCCGATTTCGGAGGTTTTCTGGTAAAAGCCAATTCTGAAGGCCAACCCGGACCATGCGATTATCACCGCACTCATGCCGAAGGCGCCAATATGTTGGCAGAGGCCTTAAAACCTTATGGAGGCATTGTAATGTGGCGTGCCTTTGTGTACAGTCCTTCTGATAACGACCGTGCCAAACAAGCCTATCTGGAATTTCAGCCCCTTGATGGAAAATTCCTCGACAATGTCATTGTACAGGTAAAGAACGGTCCGATTGACTTCCAGCCGCGTGAACCTTACAGCCCACTCTTCGGAGCGATGGAACATACCCCATTAATGGTGGAGTTTCAAGTAACACAAGAATACCTGGGACACTCCAACCACCTGGCTTACCTGGCACCGATGTGGAAAGAATTTTTCCAATATGTAAAACCGGAAAGCATACGTGCCATTGCGGGTGTATCGAATATCGGAGACGAAAGTAATTGGTGCGGACACGATTTTGCACAAGCCAACTGGTATGCCTTCGGACGCCTGGCATGGAATCCGGAACTTTCTTCGGAAAGTATTGCCGATGAATGGCTGGCACAGACATTTACAGCCAACCCTCAATTTATACATCCCGTAGAGGATATGATGATGCAGAGCCGTGAAGCCGTAGTAGACTATATGATGCCCCTCGGACTACACCATATCTTTGCCTGGGGACACCACTATGGACCTGAACCTTGGTGCACCATTCCCGGAGCACGCCCCGACTGGCTTCCCTCTTATTACCACCAGGCCGACCGTACAGGACTTGGATTTGACCGTAGCCATACCGGAAGCAATGCCGTGGCACAATACCCCGACTCACTGGCGCGTATGTTCGACTCCATCGATACCTGTCCCGAAGAGTTCCTGCTTTGGTTTCACCATGCACCGTGGACACATACCATGAATAACGGAACTACTTTATGGGAAGAATTATGCCGCCATTACCAACATGGTGTAGACAAGACACGGAACTTCTGCCAGACTTGGGAGGAAGTAAAACCTTATGTGGATACAGAACGTTGGAATGCCGTAAACGAACGGCTTCAAATTCAAACCAATGATGCAGTGTGGTGGAAAGATGCTTGCCTGCTCTACTTCCAGCAGTTTTCAAAAATGTCTTTTCCGAAAGATATAGAGCGTCCTGTACATAAATTGAAGAAATTGATGAAGGTAAAACTTCCCATCAGCAATTACGAACGGCCTACGCCTGAAATGCTACCGAAAATAAAGTAAAAAACAAATGAATGCACGCAAACAGCCAATATATACTCCTGAAAAATGAATATATACTGCATCAGCAGTTGAATATATACTGCATCGGCAGTTGAATATATACTGCATCAGCGGTTGAATATATACTGCGTTTGCAACCCAACCGAATTGGCTGATTGCAGAGATTCATTTAATTGATATTCAAAAAAAGAGGATATGCATATCTGCATACTCTCTTTTTCTTTTTACGTTACCGAAGCATCAGTCCACCATCATCACCCATCCGTACGGGTCGGGTTCGTCACCATACTGGATGGCACGAAGCTTGTGGTAGAGCTTTTCGCTGATGGGGCCCGGCTTGCCGTCTTTCGAAATGACATACGACTTGTGGTTCTCCAAATCATCGATACGTTCTATCGGGCTGATGACCGCAGCCGTACCGCACGCGCCGGCTTCTTCGAACGTTTCCAGTTCCTCTTCGGGGATAGGACGGCGTTCTACCTTCAAGCCCATGTCCTCTGCCAGCTGCATCAAGCTCTTGTTGGTAATGGACGGCAGGATAGAAGTAGAAAGCGGAGTAACATACGTATTATCCTTGATGCCGAAGAAGTTGGCTGCACCGCACTCGTCGATGTATTTCTTTTCTTTTGCATCGAGATAAAACTCGCACGCATAACCCGCATCATGCGCCATCTTGTTGGCACGCAGGCTGGCTGCATAGTTTCCACCCACCTTGTATGTACCTGTACCGAGCGGAGCAGCGCGGTCGAACTCACGGATAATCACATACGAGTTCGTAGCAAAGCCTCCTTTAAAATACGGGCCTACCGGAGTGACGAATATCACAAACAAATATTCACTTGCCGGATGTACGCCTACCTGTGCCCCCGTCCCGATAAGCAACGGACGGATATAAAGAGCCGCACCACTTTCGTAAGGCGGAATGAAACGTTCGTTGGCTTTCACCACTTTGCGTACAGCTTCGCAGAACAACTCTGTCGGAAGTTCGGGCATCAAAATACCCCGGCATGTGCTTTGCAAACGTTCTGCATTGGCTTGCGGACGGAATACACGAACCTTGCCGTCTTTGCCGCGGAACGCTTTCAACCCTTCGAACGCTTCTTGCCCGTAATGAAGGCAAGTAGCCGCCATGTGGATATTCAATGTCTCCTCCGAGCACAATTCCAATTCTCCCCATTTCCCGTCGCGATAATAGCAACGTACGTTGTAATCTGTCTTCATATACCCGAACGGCAGATTAGCCCAATCGATTTCTTTCATGCGAATAATATGTTTTAAATGTTACATTTCGTTATAAACAATGCAACAAATGTAAGAGTTATATTTACAAAATCCAATTTAATCCGCACTTTTTTCTTCTTTGCTTCCTTCATCAAGCATCTTTTTGATTTCCGCATCCGCCTTATAGAGTTTTTCTCTACAATATTTAATCAGACGCTGAGCTTCCTGTAAGCGGCCTGCCAGCTCGTCGATGTCCAGTTCATTGCTTTCAATCTGCGCCACGATTGCTTCCAGCCGCTTCATCGCTTCAGAATATGTTTCTTTTTTGGTTGCCATAATATATAATGAAAACTTACCTATAATACCTTACTTTTAAACTCTCCTTTTGCTACTCGCGTCACTATCTTGTCACCCGGCGAGAGCAAAGCTGGGTCTGTCACCGCCTTACCGTCTTTCAATGTAATGCTATATCCTTTCTGCAACAGCAGGTCGGGAGATGCCGATTTGACTTGTTGCTCAATCAACAGCAGATGCTGGGTTTCCCGTTGCAGACGTGAACAGAGCACCACGCCCAACCGTCGGTCTAATTGCAAACGATAATCTTCCTTAATCAAACGGGTCTGCCAAGCCAAATGCATACGCTTCAACAAACGTTCCTGACGGAATCCTTCATCCTGCAAACACATTTGTACACGTGCCGGAATACGTGCCACCCAATGTTCTAAACGTTCTTTCTGCCGTTCTAACCAAGCAGGCACTTTCTGATAAAAGAACGACACATATTCATCCAACCTACCAGCAGTCTCACGCAAATGATTGATTAAGAACTCGGCAGCAGCCGTAGGAGTCTTTACCCGCGTATGCGCCACCATGTCAATCACCGTATCATCGCGCTCATGGCCGATACCGGTAATGATTGGCAAAGGAAACTGAGCACAATTCGTTGCCAGTTCATACGTATCGAACCCTGACAAATCTGATGTCGCTCCACCTCCACGGATAATCACCACTACATCCCAATGTTCCAGCTCGGCATAAACCCGGTTTAAGGCACGGATAATGGAATCCTCGACCTGCTCGCCTTGCATCACCGCCGGAAACAATTTGGTATAAAACACAAAACCGAAGGCATTGCGCTCCAACTGGTCGCAAAAATCTCCATACCCCGCCGCCGTGGGCGAAGATATCACGGCAATGCGTTGGGTAAGTTCGGGCAATTCCAACTCCTTATTTAATGTAAGCACGCCTTCTTCTTCCAAGCGTTGCAAGATTTCTCTTCTCCGCTTTGCCATATCCCCCAGCGTATACGTAGGATCGATGTCGATAACGGTAAGCGAATAGCCGTAAAGCTCATGAAAATCCACCGTTACCCTTACCAGCACTTTCAGCCCTGCCACGAATGCCTGTCCGGTTTCCCGCTCGAAATAAGGCTTCAGTTCACGGAATACATTGCTCCAGACAATGCCCCGCGCCTTGGCAAGCAAGGCATTGCTCTTCGGGTCTTTCTGTACAAATTCCAGATAGCAATGCCCCGAATAGTTGGTCCGCACATCACTCAGCTCCGCCTGCACCCAATACGCATCGGGCATGGACAAGCGGACACTTTGGCGCACCAAGGCATTCAATTCGTATAAAGATAGAGGAGTATGTTCCATAAAAGTCCAAAATTCTTGGGAGCAAAGATACAATTAATAAATGAAGAACGAAGGATGAAGAATGAAGAATCGCTTCGCCCGCATGGAATTCTTCATTCTCCATTCTTCGTTCTTCATTAATTTTGATTACCTTTGCACCCGGATTTAATGGTAAAAAGAGTTTTATGTCACAAAAAGGAACCGCTTCCGAATTAGGCACACAACCTATCGGCAAACTATTGACGCAATATGCCGTCCCTGCCATCATCGCCATGACGGCTTCTTCACTTTACAACATGATAGACAGCATCTTCATCGGGCACGGTGTAGGCGCTATGGCCATCTCCGGACTTGCCATCACATTCCCCCTGATGAACCTTGCCGCCGCATTCGGCTCGCTGGTTGGTGTAGGTGCTTCTACGCTGGTTTCGGTGAAGTTAGGGCAAAAAGATTATACTACCGCCCAGCATATCTTGGGCAATGTCGTATCGCTGAATGTCCTTATCGGCATCGGATTCACGATTCTTTCCCTCTTGTTTCTCGAACCGATTCTATATTTCTTCGGAGCGAGCGAAGCGACCATCCCTTACGCACGCGATTACATGATTGTCATCCTCTTGGGCAATGTGGTGACACACATGTACCTGGGGCTGAACTCGGTGCTCCGCGCGGCGGGTTATCCGCAAAAGGCGATGTTCGCCACAATCATGACCGTCGTAATCAACACCATCCTTGCTCCGATATTCATCTTCGTGTTCCATTGGGGCATCCAGGGAGTGGCGTTGGCTACTGTATTGGCGCAAATCATCGCCCTGACATGGCAAATCAAGCTTTTCTGCCGGAAAAACGAACTGCTCCGCCTGAAGAAAGGCATTTACCGCCTGCAAAGCCATTTGGTGCAGAACATCATCGGCATCGGGCTGGCTCCGTTCTTCATGAACATAGCCGCCTGCATGATTGTCATCTTAATCAATAAGGGATTAAAGCTGTACGACGGAGACCTTGCCATCGGAGCGTTCGGTATCGTGAACCGCATCAGCTTCCTCTTCGTCATGATTGTCATGGGGCTGAACCAAGGCATGCAGCCCATAGCCGGATACAACTACGGCGCACGCCAATACGGACGCGTGAACCAGGTAATGAAAATCACCGTGATAGCCGCCACTATCGTAACGACAACCGGTTTCCTGGTGGGCGAACTGATACCCGAACTCGTGGCAAAAGCCTTTACCACCGACCAGACCCTGATAGACCTTTCGGCACGCGGGCTGCGCATCACGGTAATGTTCTTCCCCATCATCGGATTCCAGATGGTCACGTCAAACTTCTTCCAAAGCATCGGCATGGCAAAAAAAGCCATCATCCTTTCGCTGAGCCGGCAGGTGATGATACTTATCCCGCTCCTGCTGATTCTCCCGCTCTTCTGGGGTGCAGACGGCATCTGGTTCAGCATGCCCATCTCCGACCTTGCAGCCAGCATCATCGCCGCCATTATGCTCTACCGCCAGTTCAAGCTATTCAAACAGAAAACGATATAAAAAATCCGGGTGGGATAACAGCAGAAACGCTATTCACCCACCCGGAGTCTAACTTGAATAATGTGCTTTCGGAATGCCATCACGGATAGCCGCAAAAAATTATCTGCCATTTCTATCCAAACACTTTCCACGCATCTCAACTCACCTCTTCACATTCGCGAAGCCACAGCGTTGCACTGGCATCGCTCGGCATACGCCAGTCACCACGCGGACTTAGCGATACGGAACCCACCTTCGGACCATCGGGCAGACAAGAACGCTTAAACTGCTGACTGAAGAAGCGACGGAAGAAGTTCGACAACCATTTCTTAAGAGTATCATCATCGTAAGTACCACGGAAAGCTACTTTTGCCAGATAATAAATTTTGGCGGGACGGAAACCGAAACGCAAAAAATGATAAAGGAAAAAGTCATGAAGTTCATAAGGACCTACCAAGTCCTCGGTCTTCTGCCGGATATTGCCATCCTCATCAGCTGGTATCAGTTCAGGACTGATAGGGGTATCAATGATATCGAGCAGCGTAGCACGTGAACCGGCATCTACCGTTTCTGCTACCCACGTGACCAGATAACGTACCAAAGTCTTTGGAATACCGGCATTGATTCCATACATCGACATATGGTCGGCATTGTAAGTACACCAGCCCAAAGCAAGTTCGGAAAGGTCGCCCGTACCAATTACCAATCCCCCTACCTTGTTGGCATAGTCCATCAGAATCTGTGTCCGCTCACGTGCCTGCACGTTTTCATAGGTCACGTCATGCACATCAGGATTATGTCCGATATCTTTAAAATGCTGAAGGCAGGCATCACGAATGCTGATTTCACGTGAGGTAACCCCCAACGACTCCATCAGCGCAACAGCATTGCGATGAGTACGCCCTGTGGTGCCGAATCCTGGCATCGTAATGCCGACAATGCCCTTGCGCGACATCTCCAACTTGTCGAATGTCTTGACACATACCAACAACGCCAACGTAGAATCAAGTCCTCCCGAAATACCTACCACCACCGTCTTGCATCCTGTGTGTACCAACCGCTTTGCCAGCGCTGCTACCTGAATGGAAAAAATCTCCTCACATCTGCTGGCAAGCATCTGCCCCCCTGCCGGGACAAACGGATGTGGGTCTATCCGCCGAGTAAGTGTAAAATCTTTCTCCAATACCCTTTCGGTCTGTATAACCTTTATCGGCTCTCCTTGATACTGACTTATGTTGGCGGCAAAAGTTGTATTCACCAAACGTTCGCCCTGCAAACGTTCTACATCGATTTCACTTACCACCAGTTGCCTGTCAAAAGAAAAACGGTCGGAAGCTGCCAATAACGTACCGTTTTCGTATATCAGCGCATTACCCGCAAACACAACATCGGTAGTAGACTCGCCAAAACCACACGAAGCGAACACATATCCAGCCAAACAACGTGCAGATTGCTGAGCAAGCAACGAACGAAGATACTGATGTTTGCTGATATTTTCGGTATCGGCAGAAAGATTGAAAATGATATCGGCTCCTTTAAGAGCCAATGCCGAACTAGGCGGGACAGGCGCCCACACGTCTTCGCACAACTCTATGCCGAACCTTGTCTCGGCAGTCTCAAATAACAAATGAGGACTGACCGGAACGTTTTGCCCGTAAAGACGAACGGTAGACTCACCATCAAGCGAAGTGGCAGGAGCAAACCAGCGATGCTCATAAAATTCCTTATAATTGGGTAAATAAGTCTTGGGCACAGCTCCCAGAATCTTTCCTTTCTGAATAACTACGGCACAGTTCAGCAACATCGAGTCTACCCGAAGCGGCATACCCAAAATGGAAATGATATCCAACTGACGAGTATTGTTGAGCACGCGCATCAGTGCCATCTCTGCCTGCTCAAGTAACAATGCTTGCCCAAATAAGTCACCACACGAGTATCCAGTGAGGTTTAACTCGGGAAAAACCAATATCTGCACCCCGTTCCCCTCTGCCTTCGCTATCAGGCTTTCTGCCTGCTCTGCATTGTATGGGCAATCGGCTACCTTCACCAAAGGAATAGCGGCTGCCACTTTCACAAAACCATATTTCATAAGTATGTCATTTAATATCTTGGCTTACATCGGACAAAGATAATATAAAATAAGGTGTATCCCTTATCTATATTGAAAAAAAGTAAAAAAAGCATCTGTTATTTTGTACATAAAGAAAATATTTATACCTTTGCCAATGATTTAAAGTTGTAACAATTACAAATAAGGAATAATAAGATGAACGTTTACGAATATCTGCTCAGTTACCAAATCAAGCCGTCCGTACAACGCATTGCCATTATGGATTACTTGCTGAAGCATCATACTCATCCGTCCATCGATGAGATTTATATGGCTTTATGCCAAGATATTCCTACATTGTCGAAAACAACTGTCTACAACACCCTGAAACTGTTTGTAGAACACGGTGCAGCCCGCATGTTGACCATTGACGAACGGAATGCTTGCTTTGACGGAGACATATCTGTACATGCACATTTCCAATGTAAAGTATGCGGTAGAATCACGGACATCCCTCTATCGGCAGAAGAACCGGATGAGATTAAACATATGAAAAAAGAAGGTTTTCAAATAGAGGAAACACACCGATACTATAAGGGTATATGCCCTGAATGTTTGAAAATGAACAAGAACTGACCTAGGCCTTTGGCCATAGGCAAAAAACAACTAAATAACTAACAACTAAAAAACATTGAATTATGAAGAAATTTATCTGTACTGTATGTGGTTACATCTACGAAGGTGAAACAGCTCCTGAAAAATGTCCTTTGTGTAAAGCTCCCGCTTCCAAATTCAAAGAAATGGAAGAAGACAACAACGGTCTGACATTCGTTGACGAGCATGTAATCGGCGTAGCCAAAGGTTGCGATGAAGAAATGATTAAAGACTTGAACAATCACTTTATGGGTGAATGTACTGAAGTCGGCATGTACTTGGCAATGAGCCGTCAAGCTGACCGCGAAGGTTACCCCGAAGTAGCTGAAGCTTTCAAACGTTATGCTTGGGAAGAAGCTGAACATGCTTCTAAATTCGCTGAATTGCTAGGCGACTGTGTATGGGATACCAAGACTAATTTGGAAAAACGTATGAACGCAGAAGCTGGTGCTTGCGAAGATAAAAAACGTATTGCGACTCGTGCTAAACAGTTGAATCTGGACGCTATCCACGATACTGTTCATGAAATGGCAAAAGATGAGGCTCGTCACGGAAAAGGTTTCGAAGGTTTGTACAACAGATATTTCAAGAAATAATCTGAGTTCTATTTTAATGCAAAAGAGGTCGGAAAATTCCGATCTCTTTTTTTATCTTTCCACATATATAAAAACGAAGCACGGTCCGGAAAGAAAAAACTTCGGCTCTCATATCATATCGGACATATCGAGTAGGAGGTAAACACTAATCATAGGTGTTTATCTCCTATTTTCATGTTTACCGACCTCTCACACCACCGTACGTGCCGTTCGGCATACGGCGGTTCCTATTTTGGGTACCATTC
>NZ_NFKD01000054.1:0-31457 GCF_002160215.1 Bacteroides sp. An19
TTGCGGTGCGTACGGGACTTTAACTTACACAATCAAGAAATCTCACAAAGCTGCAATATGTTGATAATAATCAAGTTATTACAAATCAACTATATTACTAAATATCATTAAATACCTTTTGCTGTTTCAATTATTGGGTGTATATTTGGGTGTTGATTTTAATACACCCAGCTATGAACATCAAGAGAAACATCATCTTTTCATTGGAAAGCCGCAAGAAGAACGGAGTGCCAATCGTGGAGAATGTCCCTATCCGTATGCGTGTTGTTTTTGACAGCCACCGTATCGAATTTACAACAGGCTACCGCATTGATGTTGCCAAATGGGATGCCGACAAGCAGCGTGTGAAGAACGGATGTACCAATAAACTGAAGCAAAGCGCATCGGAAATCAATGCGGACTTGTTGAAATACTACACCGAAATACAGAACATATTTAAGGAGTTCGAGGTGCAGGGATTCATGCCGACTACCGAGCAGGTAAAGGATGCGTTCAACAGATTGCATGACGGGAAAAAGGATGAGGAGGAAGCTCCGGTGGTGTTTCTTCCGTTGGAGGTGTTTGACGAGTTCATCAAGGAGTGCGGCACGCAAAATGGCTGGTCTGATGCCACCTATGAGAAGTTTGCCGCAGTAAGAAAGCACCTTGAAAAGTTTGACAAGGGACTGACTTTTGAATCGCTGGACGAACCCAAGCTGACAAAGTATGTAAATTTCCTGAAAGACACCGAAGATATGCGGAACACATCCATCATGAAACAGGTCGCTTACCTGAAATGGTTCCTGCGCTGGTGTACCAAGAAAGGGTATTGCATGAACAATGCCTACGAAGATTTCAATCCAAAATTGCGGAGCACCCCAAAAAAGGTGATATTCCTCACATGGGAAGAACTGAACCAACTCAAAAACTATCAGATACCCGAAACCAAACAGTATCTTGAACGGGTGAGGGATGTCTTTCTGTTCTGCTGCTTCACCGGACTCCGGTATTCGGATGTGCATAACCTAAAAAAAAGCGACATCAGGGACGGATATATAGAAATCACCACGGTAAAGACCGCCGAAAGGCTTATCATCGAACTGAACAACCACAGCAAGGCGATACTTGATAAATATAAAGAGGTGGAGTTTGAGGGGCATAAGGCTCTCCCGGTCATCAGCAACCAGAAGATGAACGATTATTTGAAGGAGTTGGGCGAGCTTGCCGGAATCAACGAGCCAGTAAGCGAGACCTATTATAAAGGAAGCAGACGCATAGACACCATTACGCCCAAATATGCATTGCTGGGCACCCATGCCGGAAGAAGGACTTTCATCTGCAATGCCTTGGCTCTCGGCATTCCGGCTCAGGTGGTCATGAAATGGACAGGGCATAGCGACTACAAGGCGATGAAACCCTACATAGACATCGCCGATGATGTGAAAGCCAATGCGATGAACAAATTCAACCAACTATAAAAAACAATCATCAAGTTTCACGGGATGCCTGTTATTGGGCTTATCTTTGTAACTTTCATTACATACAACAATGAGCAACAACGATAACAATATAGAGAAAAGAAGTTTCGAGGCTTTTGTCAATGCCATCGGGTCAGAAATAGAGCAGGCGCAAGTCCGGCTCATCAGTGCAGCCAATGCGCAGATGCTGTTCCACTATTGGAAGATGGGCAATTACATATTGTACCACCAGAACCGACAAGGCTGGGGCGGTAAGGTCATCAAGAAACTGGCGCATGCGATACGGTTCAATTATCCCGAAAAGAAAGGGTATTCGGTCAGGAACTTGGCTTATATGTGCCAGTTCGCACGCTCCTATCCATTGGGCGCATTACGGAGTTTTATAGAAACCGATGCGAAATTACTTACTCCAAGTGTGCAGAAAATCACGGATGAACTTCAAAGCCTGAACAATATGACATTTACGCAAGAGCCTCTTGCACAAATTCAATCCTCAGACAATAAGGAAATTGTAATTGTGCAAGAACCTCTTGCACAAATTCAGGATGTAGTCCAAACAGTAGCCGCCGTTTATCAAGTACCGATTGAGGACATGGAAAAACTGTTCCTGGCATCACCTGTCGCAAGAATCAATTGGGCAAGCCATGTGATTCTGCTGAACAGTTCCCTTCCGTTGGGTGTCGATTACTGGTATATGAAGCAATCCGTGGAAATGGGCTGGAGCAGCAATGTCCTTAAAATGCAGATTGAAAGCAAATTGTTTGAACGGCAAGTCAACAGCCACAAGGTCAATAATTTTACCGCCACGCTTCCTGCGCCCCAAAGCGACCTTGCCAACTACCTGTTGAAAGACCCGTATATCTTTGACTTGGCGGGAGCCAAAGAACGTGCGGACGAAAGGGACATAGAGGAACAACTGGTGAAGCACGTCACCCGCTATCTGCTGGAAATGGGCAGCGGATTCGCCTTTGTCGCAAGGCAGAAGCATTTCCAGATTGGCGACAGCGATTTCTATGCCGACCTAATCCTGTATAACATAAAACTCCATGCCTATGTGGTCGTGGAACTGAAAGCTACCCCGTTCAAACCGGAATACGCCGGGCAGTTGAACTTCTACATCAATGTGGTGGACGACAAACTGAGGGGAGAGAATGACAACAAGACCATCGGGCTGCTGTTGTGCAAAGGCAAGGATGAGATTGTCGCACAATATGCGCTGACCGGCTATGACCAACCTATCGGCATCAGCGATTATCAGCTTAGCAAGGCTGTGCCGGAAAACCTGAAATCGGCGTTGCCGAGTATAGAACAGGTGGAAGAAGAACTGACGATGCTTCTTGACAATGAAAGGAACAGACAAAAGTAGAACGCCTATGGCAGACAAGATACAGACGATGATTCCCCAATACGGGGAACTCAACAGAATATACAGGGACTATATAGACAACAGCACTTTTTCTTTTGACAGGCAGAAATTTATTTCCGATTTCTGTCAGGAATACAATGACATGAAGTCTTTTGAAGCCGCCATCCTTGAACTGGTGCTTGACAGGCAAAAAGAACAATACACCTTGATACTCAACAGCCTGAAAACCGAAATAGAAAAGAGCATACAGGCCTATGAAACGCACCCCATAAGTGACAGTGCGATAGAACGTGTTTGTTATCAGCACATGGAAAGGTATTCCCTTGAAATTAAAGCCCAACTGGATGTTACAAGGAGTCTGAGCAAGCCGCTGAATGAAGCCAACAACAGGTATGATTCCATTGGCTATAGGGAACATACCGCCGAAGAGGAAAAACAGGCGGAGAAAGAATATGAACGCTGCAAGGCTGAATATGACAAGGAAAGAGCCATACTGAACAAACTCTATGACCAGCAAAAGGCAGCAAGGAAAGAGGCGTTCCAATATATGAAGAACTGTTGTGCGGACATATACCGTCAAAGCTGCCTTTTTCTGGATATATTGAAGAAATACATTCCTGACGGGAAACGACAGGACGAGCCGGGCAAACCCGTCAGCCAGCAGGAAACGACGGATGAACAACAAGAGTATTTCAGCATGAAATTGCTTTCGCTCATTCATGAGGTATGTGTTGGAGAACAGTTCGAGGAAATTTCCGCACCGGACTTCTATGCCAATATGAACCTGCACCCCTGCAACTGCAAGTTGAGAATTAAACCGAGAGAGAAAATACGTGTATGCTATCTGATATTTCTGATGGGCGAGAAACTTTCCAAACAGGACAGGGAAAAATGGAAAGCCGGAATACTGGGACTGCTGGATATTGACGATAGCTACTACAAGTCAAAGTACAAGGAGCCTGTTTCCGATTTTCCGAGTGACAGCAACCAGAAATTCGCCAAGGAAATGGAACATATATTCAGATAATCCCTTTGATAATAATGGGCTATACTGTATATTTGTGGCTTGGTAAAGCCAATATTTGCAGACTATAAAGAATGGATGTGAATAGATAATTCAAAAAAATTATATATGAGAAATTTATTGCTTTTTATTTTCTGTGCTTTCACAACCATTGCATTAAAAGCACAGACACCCTCTATCGAGGCATTGCGTACATGTGCGGGTGAAAAGGGGATACCGCCCGTAGAATACATATTCAAGCTGTTTGAGAAATCGGATATAGTAGTGCTGGGCGAGCGTGACCACCGTGATACGGTACAATACGACCTGATTCTCGATATCTTGGCCGACCCTCGTTTCGTGGAGCGTGTGGGACACGTCTATACCGAAGTCGGCTTATATAACAAGAATGATGATGCAAACCGCCTGCTACAAGGTGATTATCCTACGGAGAGGACTTTTGTCGACAGCCTATATGCCTATTACAGAAACTCTGAGAGCTTCTATCCCCTTTGGGAGAAATACAACCGAGTAAAGTTTTTGAAAGGTATATATGAAATAAATCATACCTCTCCGAAGAAAATCCAGCTTGGACTGACCGATTGCGAGTTCTCATGGGATGAAATCCGTACTGCGGAGGACTACAAGAAATTCTGGGAATCTCCCGAATTGAACTATCGTGATAGTTTAATGGCCGCTCACATCGCGGAAATGTATGCCCGTCAGACCCCTTTGAACGGAAAGCGCAAGGCCTTGGTGATAACCAGTCAGCCGCATGCCATCAACTATTCGATGCATCTCAAAAAGAGCGATAAAATTTTCGGAGCGCAGGGTTGGTGGATGAAGAGGATATTTGGAGAAGAGAACGTCAGAATCGTGGTATTGAATTGGTTTGATTACAACCTGTTTGACGGCAGTAATTTCCCTATGACAGGTGACGGGAATTGGGATGCGGCCTTTGAACTGCTGGACTGCCGTCCGTTTGGCATTGACCTGAGAAACACGCCTTATGGAGAAACGGCTTACAACGGTGAAGCCGGTGGCACTACCAGTAATGTAAAGAATCAATGTTGGCAAGATGTAGCTGATGGGCTTATCTATTATGCGCCCCTCTACGACCATGTAGCCGCATGGGGTATTGAAGGAATCATAACCAAAGAGTTTAAGCCTGAAATCAAGCGCCGTGTGACACTGTTTTTTCAAGCGACACGACCAGGTGTAGAAATACCCATGGAGGCAGTCATTGAAGAATATAACGTTTTCCAAACTTGTCCGGCTGTTTTTAAAAGCAAAGAGGAAGTAAAAGAATTAATTAAAAAAGTAATTGAAAAAAAGGAGTAGAGATGGACATTTGACTAAGAATGAACTCAAATGTGATATATCTCGATACTTTACGAAAGTTCCACTTTTACCACTCAAATTAATTTTTGAGTGGTATTTTTATTTTCTGATATTCAATAAGATACAGAGATATTCGAATTATACCGTCCCCATCCTTACCACTCATAACCCTATCTAATTTTGCATCGTTCGAGAACAGAAATAACAGCCAGTGCGCAGGGCTGATTGTTGAACCAAAAACGAGTAGAATCATGCAAAATCTACAAGAATTATTATCCAAACCCGTCTGGCAGATGACAGGCGAAGAGTTCATAATGTTAAGCAGGCACGCATCCGGTCAGCCGGAAGCGCAGCCGCAGCCCGTAACGGACACAGGCAGGAAGTATGTGTACGGAATACTCGGCATAGCCAAGCTGTTCGGGTGCAGCCTGCCTACCGCCAACCGCATAAAGAAAAGCGGAAAGATAGACAAGGCCATCACCCAGATAGGGCGCAAGATTATCGTGGACGCGGAACTTGCCCTTGAACTGGCAGGGAAGAAAACAGGTGGACGCAAGTAACAGGAGGAATCGCTATGGACTATATGAAAGACATCCGGGAAATATCGGACGAACAGGCGGTAATCCTCTGGCAAGCCTCACGGCTGAGCCTGTCAGAAAAGTACGAGAAAGCCCCCGAAATCCTCAGTGTGAAAGGTTCTGTAATAGGTACGTTAGGGAATTTCAGCGCATCCATCGGCAAAGCCAAAAGCAAGAAGACATTCAATGTGTCGGCTATCGTAGCCGCCGCATTGAAAAACGGTACGGTACTGCGGTATGTTGCGGAACTACCGGAAGAAAAAAGGAAGATTCTTTATGTGGACACGGAACAAAGCCATTATCACTGTCTGAAAGTCATGAAACGTATTTTACGGCTGGCCGGTCTTCCTGATGACAGGGACAATGAACATCTGGAGTTTCTCGCTTTGAGGAAATACACGCCCGAACAGCGTATCAGGATTGTCGAACAGGCTATCTATAATACACCGGACATAGGGCTTGTAATCATAGACGGCATCCGCGATATGGTATATGACATCAACAGTCCGGGAGAATCGACACGTATTATATCCAAACTGATGCAGTGGACGGATGACAGGCAGATACACATCCATACGATACTCCACCAGAACAAAGGCGATGAAAACGCAAGAGGGCATATCGGTACGGAGCTGAACAACAAGGCGGAAACCGTTCTGCTGGTGGAAAAGGACAAGAGCAACGGGGATATAAGCAATGTTTCAGCCATGCACATCCGTGCAATGGATTTCGAACCTTTCGCTTTCCGTATCAACAACAATGCATTGCCTGAACTCATAGAGGGGTACAGACCCGAAGCGAAGAAACCCGGAAGACCGGAAGAGGAAAAGTTCGACCCTTACAGGCATATTACCGAACAACAGCACCGCATAGCACTGGAAGCGGCTTTCGGGCTGAAAGAGGAATACGGCTACAAGGATCTGGAAACCGCCTTAGTCAAGGCATATATGTCGGTAGGTGTAAAACTGAACCATCAAAAAGCAGTATCACTTATCACCATGCTCCGGAACAAACGGATGATAGTACAGGAGAACGGCAGGAAATACACGTTCAAGCCAGACTTTCACTATTAGACCGTCTAACCTGTAATCACTTCACTTTATTCGGCAGGTCTATATATTAAGGATAAAGCGAAGCGGTTGCAGAGAATGTAAAACCGCTTCACTTTATTACCGTATCCTATATATACGAAAATAAAGTGAAGTGATTATACAGACCGTACTTCATAAAAAGGTACGGGCGAAAAGAGAAATAAATATTCCAACCATTATTCAAACACTCATCTTATTATGGATATACAAACAGCAAAACAAATCAGGATAGCGGATTTTCTGTACAGTTTGGGACATTCTCCCGTCAAGCAGCAAGGTATCAACCTGTGGTATAAATCCCCGTTACGGGAAGAGACAGAGCCCTCGTTCAAAATAAATACCGAACGCAACCAATGGTATGATTTTGCAATTGGTAAAGGTGGAAATATCATTGCACTGGCACAGGAACTCTACTGTTCCGACTATGTACCTTATCTTCTACAGAAAATCGAGGAACAGACTCCGCACATCCGTCCCGTATCTTTCTCTTTTGGCAAGCAGTCATTTTCCGAACCGAGTTTTCAGGAGTTGGACATTGTACAGCTGACTTCTCCTGCCCTGCTTGCCTATCTACAGGAAAGAGGGATAAACACGGCACTGGCGAAAAGAGAATGTAAAGAAGCCCGTTTCACCCACAACGGCAAACGTTATTTCGCCATTGCCTTTCCGAACATATCGGGTGGATATGAAATCCGCAACCGATATTTCAAGGGATGTATCGCACCAAAAGAAATATCCCATATCAGACAGTCAGGAAAGCCAAGGAGTGCGTGTTACGTTTTTGAGGGATTTATGGACTACCTTTCCTTTCTTACCCTGCGGCTTGAAAGCTGTCCGCAATACCCCGATTTCGACAGGCAGGATTACATGGTGCTGAACTCTGTCACCAATGTTTCCAAGGCACTCTACCCATTGGGAAGTTATGAGCGCATCCACTGCTTTCTTGACAATGACCGTGCAGGAATGGAAGCCTTGCAGCAAATCCGCAAGGAATACGACAGCACCCGGCATATACGGGACGCTTCCCAAATCTACTGCGGATGCAAAGACCTGAACGAGTATTTGCAGAAGCGCATGGCTGATGGAAAAGAACAAATGCAATCCGTCAGAAAGAGAAATGACACGCTATCCAAGAAACCGAAAGGCTTCCGGTTATAGCCCACTATAACTACACGCTTCGCTTACGTAGTTGTGGGCTCTCCCGAGGGGATTAGGGCTTTGCCCTAATGACCCACTCAGGGCGTTTCACCCCTGAGAACCCCGACCAAAGAGTGACCCTCTCTTTGGAAACTCCGCTTATGGGTTGCACCCCTAAGAACCCCATGCGGTTATGAGTGGAAAGCAGCAAACAAAATTAGTAATAACCGAATCAAAAAATGAAAAGATGGCAACAAAATCAAGCATACATATCAAACCTTGCAACGTGGCATCAAGCGAGGCTCATAACCGGAGAACTGCCGAATATATGCACAACATCGGCAAGTCCAAAATCTACATCGTGCCCGAACTTACGGCTGATAACAAACAATGGATAAATCCGGATTTCGGCAGTCCCGAATTGCAGGCGCATTATGAGAACATCAAACGCATGGTCAAGGAAAAGACTGGTCGTGCCATGCAGGAAAAGGAGCGTGAACGCAAAGGGAAGAATGGCAAGATTATCAAAGTGGCAGGGTGTTCACCCATCCGTGAAGGAGTATTGCTCATCAGACCGGACACCACTTTGGCAGATGTGCGCAGGTTTGGCAAGGAGTGCCAAAGGCGTTGGGGTATCACACCGCTTCAGATTTTCCTGCACAAGGACGAGGGGCATTGGCTGAACGGCCAGCCTGCACCAGAGGACAGGGAGAGTTTTCAAGTAAACGAAAGATGGTTCAAGCCGAATTACCATGCCCATATCATATTTGACTGGATGAACCACGATACAGGCAAGAGCCGTAAACTCAATGACGAGGATATGACCGAAATGCAGAGTTTGGCATCCGACATCCTGCTGATGGAGCGTGGACAGTCAAAGGCCGTAACAGGCAAAGAACATCTGGAGAGGAACGATTTCATCATTGAGAAGCAGAAAGCCGAATTGCAACGCATGGATGCTGCAAAGCGGCACAAAGAAGAACAGATAAATCTTGCCGAACAGGAACTCCGTCAGGTGAAATCGGAGATACGCACGGACAAGCTCAAAGGTGCAGCCACCGATGCCGCTACGGTCATAGTAAGCGGAGTGGGTTCTCTTTTCGGCAGCGGAAAAATGAAGAAACTGGAACTATCCAATGAAGAATTGCGTCAGGAAATCGCTAAACGGGACAAAGGAATTGATGACTTGAAAGCCCAAATGCGGCACATGCAGGAACAGCACGGCAGGCATATACGTAATCTGCAAGGAATACACAATCAGGAGCTTGAAGCCAAAGACAAGGAAATATCACGGCTGAATGCTATTCTTGAAAAGGCGTTAAAATGGTTCCCGATGCTCAAAGAGATGCTGAGAATGGAAAAGCTGTGCGCTGCCATCGGCTTCACCAAAGAAATGATAGAGAGCCTCCTGACCAAGAAAGAGGCTATTAGGTGCAATGGCAGGATTTATTCAGAAGAACACAGGCGGAAGTTTGACATCAAGAACGATATTTTCAAGGTGGAAAAGAATCCAACCGATGACAGCAAACTGGTACTGACCATAAACAGGCAGCCGATTGGCGAATGGTTCAAAGAACAGTTTGGCAAATTGGGTCATGGCTTCCGTAAAGTACCTGATAAGCCAGCAAATAAAAGAAGATTCAAATTATAAGCAGAAAAAATACAGTTCATTTTTAAGATAGTCTGTCTTTACTTATTTTTGCAGCTGGAATTAAGACGAGACGAATGATGCAACAGAATGATATAGACAGGTTTTTCCGTCCGATAAATCCGGGCATGGAGATTCCGGACAGTGATTATGTCCGGACGGATATTTGTGTGGCTATGGCTGAAGCCTTGGCACGCAATACGAACCACAGTCTGTACATCATCGACTACAACCGCAAAAACTTTCTTTATGTATCGTCCAATCCGTTGTTCCTCTGCGGCCGCACGCCGGAAGAAGTGCAACAAAAGGGATATGCCTTTTATTTCGAGGTGGTATCGCCCGACGAACTGAAACGGCTGATGGAAATCAACGAGACTGGCTTTCGTTTCTACTACACTCAACCGGCAGAGAAAAGACTGAATTTATCCATCGAATACGATTTCCATATTTGCACGTCAGAAAGCCACAGACATCTCATCCACCACAAGCTGACGCCCATTCTGCTGAACGCGAAAGGGGACATCTGGCTGGCATTGTGCTCCGTTTCCCTTTCTCCCCGGAAAGATATCGGAGAAGTTATCCTAACGGACTGCACCTGTGCTGACCGCTATGTCTATTCCTTCGAGGGCAGACGATGGAGGAAACAGCCCGAACTGATACTTTCCGACCGTGAAAAAGAGATTCTCCAGCTCTCCGTCAAAGGACTGTCCAATGCGGAGATTGGAGAAACGCTTTTTATTGATGCCAATACCGTCAAGTTTCACAAAAAGAAACTCTTTGAGAAGCTACATGCAGAAAACATTACTGAGGCCGTGGGCATCGCTGCTCAGATGCGGCTGATTTAGAAAAACAATGTAGAACCGCGGCAAGGTGACGGCCGGAGGATGCGAGAGGATGTATTCCTCCATCTTCTTCCGTCCGAGTTCGATTATCGCTTGTTCGGAACACTTGTTTATCCTGTGCATGTCGATATAGGCAATATGCCAAAAGCATAGGTAGCCTATCACATATCTTTCGACCGTTGTTTCTATTGGTTCGTTCGGGCGCTTCATGGATGAAAGAGAGTTGCAGACATCCTTGTCGATGATGCCCACAACTGCCCAAGAGAGATTTATGTAAGAAATGGTGGTTGTCATAATCCGGTTTGTTACATACGGTCTTTGGCTGCCTGTCCGGCACCCGTGCCGCGGTACTTGCTCTTGGCGACATTGAAGCGGTAGCGCACGGTGAGGCTGAACGAGCGGGTGTCGCCCCACGTCAGGTCGTTCATCTGCGAACTCTGCATGTAGAGCATGAACTCTTGTTTGCCGCCCAACAGCAAGTCGTTTCCCCGTGCTTCGATGCTGAGGGCATCGTTGAGGAAAGACTTGCGCAGGCCGATGTTGAGAAAATAAAGCGGACGCTTGCAAGTGCCGTTCTGCGCATGTCCACGGCTTTGGTAGCTGAAGTCGGCAGTGAATTGGAAGCCGAGCGGCAGGGTGAAGACGTTGTTCAGCGTGCCGATAAAGATGGGATTGTCATACGTGAGCCGCTGCCCGGCGGCCTCCATGGAGAACCATTGTTTCCGAAGCATCGCGCTGGCGTTGAGATTCCACAGGCCGATGGTGGGCGAGGCGGAGAGCATGGCGGTCAGGATGGGCATACGGTCGCAGTTGATGTGGTGGATAAGGGTGACGGCAGACTGTCCTTCGACCGGCGTGCCCCAATAGAGGATGTAGTCGCGCGTCACCTTATAGCTGAGCATCGCCTGGAAGAACCGCCATACGCCCACGGCGGTAAGGTCGTGCGTCAGGCTGGGTTTCAGCAGCGGGTTGCCCGTCTGCCAGGTGAAACGGTTGGCGTAGGTGATGTTGTTGCGCAACTGGCTGTACGAAGGACGTTGCGTCTTGGCGGCATAACTCAGCTGGAACTGCACCTTGCCCACTTGTCCTGCCAAGGAGGCGTTGGGGAAGAAGTTGTCGTACGTGCGGCTCTGCCCGGGCATGTAGGTGTTATCCTCATAGTAATCGAAGTCATCGTGCTCGTAGCGCACACCCAGCGATGCCTGTCCCCCACCCAGTTTGCCGAAACGCAGCGGGTGGCTGTACTGCACGAAACCCGCCAGGTTCTGCTCGCGGATGCGGCTGTAGGACGTGGGCACGTAGCCTTCGGGATTGATGTAGTCGTCGTGGCGGTCGGTGTAGGTGTATTCGCCGCCCACGTTGAAGCTGCCGCCCCACAACGGGTGAGTGAAGGAAGCCTTGGTCGCAGCCAGTTGGTTGTCTACTTTGTTTCGCGAGGTCACGGTACGGTCGTCGTGGTCCTGGCTGTCCTCCAGATTCCGGGTGTCGTCGGTATGGACATCGCTGTAATAGTCGGCATCCCACTCCAACTGTCCCTTGCCTATCTGCCCGGCGTAGTAGGCGTTGAGCGAATGCTCGGGGCGACTGTCGGCTTCGCTATAGATGCTACTGTGCAGGATGTCGTAGGGCGCACCGTCGGCCAGAACTTCGCTGTCGAAGAAGCCGTTCTCGGTGTTGTACAGCGTCTTGCTGATGTCGTAGCGCATACCGATGGAGTGACGGTCATTGAAATCATAGTTGAAGCCGATGTGTCCGCTCAGCGTGCGGTCTTCGGAGTCGGCCTTCTGGTAGTTGCTTTGTGTCCACAACGTGTCGGCAAAGGTAGTTTGCTCCAACAAATCCTCCTGGCGGTCGACCGTCCTGTTGAAGCGAATCATCCCGAACACGTCGAGGCTGTTGTGGCGGTAGTTCATGTCCGCCTGCTCCACGAAGTCCGCGTTCTGCGACTGGTCATACGAGCTGCGCAGGCTGATACCGAAGCCCTCGCCCTTCCGCTTGACGGTGCGGATGCGCACTACCGCGCCCACCGTGGCATCGTACTTCGCGCCGGGATTCTGAATGACTTCCACACTCTTAATCTCTTCCGATGAAAGCTGGTCCAGCTCTGTCTTGTCGCGCATCTTCCGCCCGTTGATGTAGATGAGGGGCGCGCCCTTGCCGAACACCTCGAAACCGTCCTGTTTCTTCTGCAGGCCGGGGATGCGCGCCAGCACGTCTTCCGCCGTCCCCGCCTTGCTGAGCACCGTGCCCTGCACGTGGGTAGTCAGCGCGTCGTCCTTCATCCGGGTAACGGGCAAATTGGCTTTTACCTCCACTTCGCCCAGCAGTTGCGTATCTAATGTCAATCGTACTGTTCCCATGTCGGCCGGTTGGATGGATTTATAGACCGTCTTGTAGCCTATGTAGGACATACAAACTATCTGGTTCGGGGTTGTTGGCATAAGGCTGAATGTACCATCCTCAGCACTGACGGTTCCACTGACGTAGGTCGAATCCGGCAGGGACAACAGTGTCACATTGACATACGGTAACGGCTGGTTGTTTTCATCCACCAGTTTTCCCCTTACTGTTTGTGCCGACAATCCAATCGGCAAAAGACTGCTTATAGCAAAAAATACAAGCAGGCATACTTTTATCTTTTTCATTGCAGAACAAATTTAATTTTCTGCCGCAAAGTTCCCGACTTTACGAAACTTCTCCACTACCCGATAGAGTAGTTTTGATAGTAGCGATAAAAATATAATAAATTCTAAGGAAATGAGGAGTCCAGTATATAAAAATACCCGATTTTACATTCTTGGGTGTAAAATCGGGTGCTTATTTTATAAAACATTGATTTTCAATGTTTATTGCGGTGCGTACGGGACTCGAACCCGTGACCCCATGCGTGACAGGCATGTATTCTAACCAACTGAACTAACGCACCATTTTGTTTTTCTTTCGTTGCTATCTCTCTCGATTGCGGTTGCAAAGGTACAACTATTTTTTAAACCTGCAATACATTTCCCTGTTTTTTTTCATTTTTTCTTCATTTTAGGAGAAAAAGGGGAGAATTTCAGCTGAAATCTCCCCTTTATAACAAGCTTCAAGTGATTTTTTTCATTTAATACGCTTATATCCGTATACTGCCAAGTCGCCCAATTCTTCTTCGATACGGAGCAACTGGTTGTATTTCGCCATACGGTCCGAACGGCTCAGCGAACCGGTCTTGATTTGTCCGCTATTCGTTGCTACAGCTATATCGGCTATGGTGGCATCTTCGGTTTCACCCGAACGATGGGATGTAACCGTAGTATAACCATGGCGGTGTGCCATCTCGATAGCATCCAGCGTTTCGCTAAGTGAGCCTATCTGGTTTACCTTTATCAATATGGAATTAGCACATCCCATAGCGATTCCTTTCGAAAGGAATTCTACATTGGTTACGAACAGGTCATCGCCTACCAGCTGGCAACGTCCGCCGATACGTGCCGTCAGTTTCTGCCAGCCTTCCCAGTCGTTTTCACTCATACCGTCTTCGATAGAATCAATCGGATATTTGTCAATCAGCTCTTCCAGATAAGCGATTTGTTCATCCGATGTACGTTTCTTTCCTTTTTCCCCTTCGAAAATGGTGTAATCGTATACTCCATCCTTATAAAACTCAGATGACGCACAGTCCATACCGATTTTTACATCCTTGCCTGGTTCGTAGCCTGCTGCCCGGATAGCGGCAAGGATGGAGTCAAGCGCGTCTTCCGTACCATTCAATGTCGGCGCAAAACCTCCTTCATCACCTACCGCCGTACTCAGTCCACGGTCGTGCAAAACCTTCTTTAAGGCGTGGAATACTTCTGCACCCATACGCAAGCCTTCACGGAACGAAGAAGCACCTACCGGACGAATCATAAACTCTTGGAATGCAATCGGGGCATCGCTATGCGAACCGCCATTGATGATGTTCATCATCGGAACCGGCATTACATACGTATTCACTCCGCCGATATAGCGATAGAGAGGAATGTGCAGATAATTTGCAGCAGCTTTTGCCACGGCAAGCGAAACGCCCAAAATGGCATTGGCACCCAAATTCGATTTTGTCTTGGTGCCGTCCAGTTCCAACATTTTCCGGTCGATGGCACGCTGTTCCAATACAGACCAGCCCGTCAAAGCCGGAGCTATGACCGTATTGATATTCTCTACAGCCTTCAATACACCCTTACCGCCATAGCGTTTCGGATCTTTATCGCGAAGTTCCAACGCTTCGTGCTCGCCTGTAGAAGCCCCGGACGGAACCGAAGCACGTCCCATTATACCAGATTCCAGCATTACATCCACTTCTACGGTAGGATTGCCACGCGAGTCGAGCACTTCACGACCTATGATTGATTTGATTTTCATACATTTATTGATTTTAAAAGTTATTTTCTATGTCCGCAAAATTGCAAACTTTCATCTGTTTTGTCAATACCTGAAAGTAGGTATTTTAAACCGCAAGGGACACAGAAATACCCCTGTATCCCTGTGTCCCCTGTGATAAATTACCGAACTGTCAAGCAAGGCTTAATAATTCGTTTTCTGCACTTCAAAGTAAGCTTGTGGATGCAAGCAAGCCGGACAAGTTTCGGGAGCTTCCGTACCTACATACAGGTATCCGCAATTACGGCATTGCCATACCACTTCGGTATCTTTCTTGAACACCTTACCTTCTTCTACATTCTTTGCCAGTGCAAGATATCTTTCTTCGTGCCCCTTTTCGGCAACAGCTATTTCACGGTACATCTTGGCGATAGCAGGAAATCCTTCTTCATCGGCAATATCAGCAAACTTCGGATAGTCCAGTGACCATTCCTCGTTCTCACCTGCTGCAGCAGCCTTCAGGTTTTCCAGCGTAGTTCCGATGACACCCGAAGGATAGCTGGCTGTGATTTCCACCATTCCGCCTTCCAGCCATTTAAACATCCGCTTGGCATGTTCTTTCTCCTGGTCTGCAGTTTCGGTAAAGATAGCGGCAATTTGTTCATATCCTTCTTTCTTTGCCGCACTTGCAAAATAAGTGTAACGCATTCTTGCCTGTGATTCGCCAGCAAATGAAATACCCAGATTCTTCTCTGTTCTTGTTCCTTTAATACTTTTTCCCATAATCGTTAGTTATTTAGTGGTTAGACATTGTTTTCTTTTCAACATTACAAAGATAGCATTATTATTCAAATTTGTAATCATTACAATCCATCTTTTATGTTCTATTAAGACTTTCTTACCTTTTCTTAAAAGATTAACGGGAATGTAGTCGTTTATGTTCGGATAAATATATACTTTTGCACTTCTTTTTTATTATTTTAATTATTTCAATAGGTATATGAAGACATTTCAGTTTAAGCCGAAGCTGGTAGATACGCTTCGGAACTACACCCGGTCGGACTTCTCTACCGACCTGATGGCAGGCATCATCGTAGGCATCGTAGCCCTTCCGCTTGCCATTGCTTTTGGCATCGCTTCGGGAGTAAGTCCCGAAAAAGGCATCATCACCGCTATCGTAGCGGGATTCATCATCTCGCTTTTGGGCGGGAGCAAAGTACAGATAGGCGGACCTACGGGAGCCTTTATCGTTATTATCTACGGCATTATCCAGCAATACGGACTGGAAGGCCTGATGATAGCGACCTTAATGGCGGGCATACTCCTTATTATATTAGGAGTGTTCCGGCTTGGCACCATCATCAAGTTCATTCCCTACCCCATCATCATCGGTTTCACAAGCGGTATCGCCCTGACCATCTTCACCACACAGATAGCTGATGTATTCGGCCTGCAATTCGGAGGTGAGAAGGTGCCGGGCGACTTTATCGGCAAATGGATACTCTATGCACGCCATTTCGATACCGTCAACTGGTGGAACGTAGCGGTCAGCATAGCCAGCATCCTGATTATCGCGCTCACGCCCAAGTTCTCGAAAAAGATTCCCGGCTCGCTGGTAGCGATTATCCTTGTGACCGTAGCGGTATACCTGATGAAGATGTACGGAGGTGTGACCAGCATCGACACCATCGGCGACCGCTTCAGCATCCAGTCACAATTACCCGAAGCTACCGTACCTTCGCTCGACTGGGAAGCGGTGAAGAACCTTTTCCCCGTAGCGATAACCATCGCCGTGCTGGGGGCAATAGAGTCTTTACTCTCCGCCACCGTAGCCGACGGAGTCATCGGAGACCATCATGACTCAAACACCGAACTGGTGGCACAGGGCATTGCCAACATTATCTCACCCATCTTCGGCGGCATTCCTGCCACGGGAGCCATTGCCCGCACCATGACCAATATCAACAACGGAGGCCGCTCGCCGATAGCCGGTATCGTTCATGCCATCGTGCTTCTGCTCATCCTGATATTCCTGATGCCGCTCGCCAAGTTCATCCCGATGGCTTGCCTTGCCGGCGTATTGGTAGTAGTATCCTATAACATGAGTGGCTGGAGAGTATTCAAAGGGCTGTTGAAAAACCCGAAATCCGATGTAACGGTACTGCTCATCACTTTCTTCCTTACCGTGATATTCGACCTGACCGTTGCCATCGAAGTGGGGCTGGTCATCGCCTGTGTATCGTTTATGAAACGAGTGATGGAGACCACGCAGATATCGGTCATCACCGATGAAATCGACCCCAACAAGGAATCGGACGTGGAAACGCACGAAGAACACCTGGTTATCCCCGAAGGCGTGGAAGTATACGAAATAAACGGACCTTACTTCTTCGGCATCGCCACCAAATTTGAAGAAATCATGGCACGGCTGGGCGACCGCCCGCAGATACGCATCATCCGAATGCGCAAAGTGCCTTTCATCGACTCTACGGGCATACACAACCTGACAACCCTGTGCGAGATGTCACAAAAGGAAAACATCCACATCATCCTTTCGGGTGTCAATCCGCAGGTGCACGACGTATTGGAACGGTCGGGCTTCTATACTTTGCTGGGCAAGGAAAACATCTGTAGCAACATCAATGAAGCACTCGATGTGGCACGGAAAGAGCTTGGCGTAAGCTGATGCCTTAATCTGTTAAAGACTTTTGAATAAGAAGGTACGTTTCTTAAAGCATGTTATAAAACACGTTTTTATAACCCTAATGCTTGCATATTTCCCAGAAGTCCGTACCTTTGCAATGTGTTTTTCATAGTATTAGATTTAAGGTTAACAAAGGTTGGAGTACAGCGGTACTCCTTTTTTTATGCCCGTACGTTTCGTATGTCCCGATTCTCTAGACTATAAAATAAACTTCGTCGACCTTCGGTTCCTCATACTCAATACTTGCGAATTGCACGAGTTGTTGAGCGAAGCGAAAAAATCCGCAAGAACAGATATGGGATGATTCATCAAAGTGTTGCCTTGCCTTGATGTTCTTTCAAGAACTTGTCACGAATCAGCAAACCGATTATGTGGAGGTAAATCTGTACTGACTTCCCGTGCTGATAAGCAAAATCTTTTATCCGGATGATACTATCCGCATCGAAAAACTTTTCGGGTTCTACAGATGCTGTCATAAACAATATTCTTGTACATCGTATGCCGTATTTACTTCCGACAGTTCGATATTCTTCCGAATCTTTTCCCAGTTTTTGCTAATAATGCCATCTGCATCTATCTGCGTGGCAATTTCTTTACCCTCATTTGTCAACGATATGGGGCTGTGGCTTTGTATCAGGTTTGCGCCACCGTTGCACAGGAAATCCATGTTTCCTTTGATATATGACATATCTCTTCTTATCTCATCGATTTTGTTTTCTACGCTCTCAAACCGTCTTCGCGTATTATCCTCATTACGGTCAAGCGTGTTCAAGACGCGTTGTTCCATTTCCCGTTCGTCTTTCTCCAGCTCGGCATGTCTGGCATGTATCATCGTCACTTTTTTCGTGATGAAATACACCAACCAAAATGCGAGCATGATAACGGCAAAGGTGATTGCTGCCGAAACTCCGAAAACTTCTTCTTGCATACTGAAAATGATTGGATTAATGAGTGCGGCAAGAAGCTCACTGGAAACAAATACGTCACAATCCTAATCATAAAAGTCGTTTTATTTTAATCCTTTACGCCGTAAAGTTTCAACAACTTCTTCTTCCGAAATAGACAACTGCACTGCTATATCGGTTACAGAAATATGATTCTTGGATAACAGGCAAATAGCTGAAGAAAGTTTTTCATTCTGTTCTTCCAACTTCTTATCCTTCTCCTCCAACTTCTTATCCTTCTCTTTTATTTCCTTATCTTTTATCATGATAGTCGTATCACGTGCTTCTATTTCGGAAAGGATTTCATCTTCTACATCCATGGCACGCCGTACATCGGGTGCTACTGCCGCTTTGACCAAGCGGCTTACCAGTATTTGTTCGTCATTATGAAAAACCTCTTCATTAATTTCAAGCAAATGCTCATTGCCTTTCATGCAATAATCCTGGTCGAACACATTCAAGATACGTTCCAAGCGGTTGCGCATACGCCCTTTCAGGAAAGGTATCTGTACGATGATGCTGTCGTGAGTCAGGCTTTCGATGAATTTGTCGGGCACACCATCCACTATCGGATTCGAGTCATAGTCCAAGTAACGGCGGCGCACATATACTACCGGTTCGGTCAGGTCGCCTAACTTATGCCCTAAAATATAAATGGAAACGATGGGCAGGCCATAGCCTTTCTCACCTTCGGCACTCGAAATGTTTTCCTTATTTAAATATTGTGTACCCAGATATTGACGGAAACGGAGTGTCTCTGTAGTCAGCCACGTTTTTTGTAGTTCTATCAGTATCAGGTTTTCTGTTCCGTCTTCGTTGCGTACATTGGCAGAGAAGTCAATGCGGAACAGCGAAATCCCTGTTTGCCGTATGCCGGTGTATTCATGTCTCCGCATTTGTAGCGAAAGCACTTCTTTCTGCAGCAAGGCGGAAAGCAAAAGCTTTGCCACTCGCTCGTCTTCCATCATGTATTTGAATACTACATCATAAATAGGGTTGGCTATAATTGTCATCGCTTGGTTCCTCCATTCGTTAGTGTTACTGGACTATCGCAAAGGTACTGATTCTTAATGAGAATTGCAACAGAGGAAAAGAGAATATTCATTTTGTTTCCCATTGCGGTGATCATGGTCAAGCTAACACCCAAAAGCTCTTGCTCTTTCTTTGTTTATGTTGAACGCAGTAAAAACATCTCAGAAGTGAGCTGCAGAAACTCCGAAAACTTCTTCTTGCATACTATGGTGGAGTAAAGATACAATAATTCCGCTAGATAAAAAGTAGTGAGGTTGTTTTATTTATTAAAAGGATAATTTCCTCTGCATGAAGCTTGAATATCATGCGGAAGAATTATCCTATTTAAATTACTTTTAAAACAACTATGGAGCTACCTCATTGGGATCGGCGTCACGGACGCAACGTACACGGATAGGATATCCGCCATCGGGCTGTGCGGTTATCATTTTTCGATTAGCGTCATATGCGAATCCGGGACGATCAGCAAAACTTGAAGTGCCTTGCCTGCCTGAAAAACTGGTGGATGTCATATAGTAATAACCTGTGGCAAATCCAAGAGCATTGGCTTGCGTTGACATGATTAACATCTCGCGAAGATTGGGCACACGCCATTCTCCTAAATGTCCCTCATCATTATCACCATATGTTCCACAAGGATTATAACCGTTATCCCAAATATTTACCATTGTCCAAAGATTGTTATTTGAAGGAACATGAGTATCTTCCTCGGCCACTACAAATCCTCCATGATAAAGTCGGTTGGCTGTCGAGGGACGTGTACTGTTCGGTTCCTCAAAGTGCGATCCGTAAGGGTCATCATACGAAACTTCACGGAATATCAGCGGGTCAAGGACATCACCAAAACTGAAGAGATTGCGGCTGTTGTCAAACCGATAGGACGGTGAACCTAAGGCTATGTCGTCCACCACGGTGCTATTGCTATTTTCTACTATCTCTTTGCTTGGCAGATTGCGTACACACCGAATCAGCATTTGGTTGCCTGATTGGTTGTAATCTCCAAAAGCTCCTATCTCAGCTGCCCATATCACTCGTTTGCTGACACCGGCTCCTTCCTCGTTGTCATAGTTCGTACTTGTATAATACAAAGCTCCGTAGTTGTAGAAATAATCAGGGTATTTCCTTCCGGGAATCAAACTTTTATCTACCATGAAAAGCCGTGAAGCATCCGACATGGCATCCGAACCTATTCCTATGCGCAAATATTGGTCTGCCGCTGCCAAGTACCACCTTATTTCATTGTCATCAATTTCTCCATCGCCATCTAAGTCCCTGTTGCGTGAAAGACATGCATAATAAGGGTGGTAAAAGTAACCACTACGAAAATAGTTGTTTTCATACCACGAATAATATTTTTCCTTCAGTATATTACTGTTACCTATCTTATGATCTCTACTATCATCGGCAGCATCGGTGGAATAATACCCATTAGTATTTGTCTTGATATAGAAGCTCCATTGGGTTGTTCTGTCATCCAGGCTTTCCAACTCAATCATGTTTGCTCTACCATTACTGGGCGAAGTTCCACGACTGTCTCCGTATACGCCTTTTATGTTATAAAACGAAAACAAATCATTCTCGCAATACGTCTCTACGCCCATGGCATTAATGGTTTCGTCCGCATCCGCATTATAGAAAGTCTGGATGGAACGTTGGGTAAACGATGTGCGGGCTTTGGAATAGGTGCTGTTCCCGTCAGTGCTGCTCTTTATGCTGCTTGCTATAATCATGGTGCGGTCGTTCTGGCGGGTAAAGTCACCCCATGCCACCGTTTCACCGCTGATAGGGTTCTTGTCATAATAGTATTCGTCAATGAATACGGTGAAATAAGCATAATACCTTCTCTGATTTTGGACAATCCATATATTTTCCACCTTTTGGTTTGTCGGAATAGATTCACCATTGATTATCTTCCTGACCACCTTACCCAAACTCCTGCATACCTGATAAGGAGTAAGCAATTCGGTGCTTGCGTTGTTTTCGGGCAAACCTGGATAAGGGGACAATTCGTTTGCGTCTCGTTGTGGATAGAAATAAATCCACTTGTAATCCATGTCTTTAGTGGCTTCTTGTTCTGTTCTTGTTTCCGCATAGGGCAACAATATTTCAGGACTTGTACTGAACGGGGTGGATGACCATAACATGAATGCATGGGCAATGTCTTCATCTGTGACAGACCTTTCGTTTTCCGTTGCTTCACTTTTCAGCGCATTGGCTATCTGGGTCAAATCATAAGAAACGAATACCTGCTCATAATGACAGTCCAGTTCAAATATCTGTGCAGCATCTTCCGTACCTATGATGTTGCCTTCCGCGCCCGATTCGTTTTCTTCATCGGTGGTGGCTTCCACTATGATGTTCTCCACTCCCTCAATGGACACATTGTAAGTATACCTCACATTGCGCTTCACAGAGAAATCCTGCATGCTGCCGGTGTCGCTAAAGTCTCCCAAATGAATGGTGTACGACACATTGCCTTGATAGACCAGCATACCGTTATCGTCAGTTTCTATGTAGTCGCCTTCTATGACTATGTACGTACTGTTATGGGGGGCATTTGTCCAATCTTTGCTGCCATCTTCCTTATATTCATCCCATGTGTCACGCTTATGGTAATCACCGTTTATGCCGGCTTTGCCTTGAGGCTGCGGATTCTCCGGCATGTAAAAGGTGATGTACGATATACCGTCATCTTCCGGCTCCCTTGCATTCTGTGTGCGTATGTCATAGTACTTCCTTGTGCCTTCTGCAGGAACCGTACCTTCGTTATTGAACACCATACACTGCTTGGGCACCCTGTACACCGTGTAAGTGGAGGGTGTGAAGTCTATGGTGTGATTATTGTCTTTTCCGCCTGTTTCCGTATGCGTGCAGATGTTCACGTTTATTTGCGCCACGGGACGTTTGGCGTAGATAATGCCGGACGCCGTGCCATCTTCCTGTACCTCTATGCCGGTGCCTATACCCGTCAATAGCACATAATCTGTCTCGAAACCGGGTAGGGCCTGTGCATTGATGAGGCTTGCATTGATGGTAAACAGTTTCTTCTTAAATTCTTCTTCTGACAGTTGCAAGTCTTTCAGTTCGTCCATGCAGCTTTGCCAGAAAGGAGCATCCTCGTTGGCCACAGCATAGACTGTCTTTTTCCCTACGGTTGCCTCCAATCCGCCTCCGCTTAGTTTGTACCGTTTACATCCGTTTTCCGTAGTACCATCATTGGTTATCTGTGAGCTTTCGCTCAATGTACCGTAATCTTCCATTTGTCCGTTTGCGTTGAATACGAACAGCGTGACATTCCTCACGGTGGAAAGATTCTCGCTCGCTCTGGTCAGTGCCATGTCTTTCCTGTCTTCTTTTGCGGTCTGCAAGGTGAATTGCCTTATTTTCACACGCTTTCCATTACCTGTGTTCCCCACGATCGTATCATCGGTACAGGCTGAGACTGCGAGCAACAGGCATACGCAGCTTACGAATATGCAGTATATCGTCTTTTTCATGTCACTCAAATGTTATATCCATATTTTTGTCTTCCCAACAACATACCACAAGATAGAGGTCTGTCCAGTTTATCGTCAACGTTCCGGACATGGTACCTTTGATGACCAACCTGCTGTTGCGTGGAATATATGTGTTACCTCTTTCTCCGTTTTTTGTGAGGAACACTTTGTAGTCTCTCTCATCATTCAGACCGATGCTATAACGGTAAACATCTCCAGAGTTTGGTAAAGTAACGGGGTAAGTGTAAACAGTGCATACCGTGCGTTCTTCCCCTTGGGGAATACTGACGGACGGTTCTAAATCAAAGTCATGGTATGTTACATTTGTTCCCTGCGGCATTGTCCTGTTACTGTGCATATAGTAATATACCTTGTCAGGAAAGAAGCGCCCGAAGTTCACTGCGTTTATATCCAAGTACTCATCACCAATCTTGGCGTTCGTAATATCCACCACTATCTTTATTACACACCTTACCAACGGTATTTCTATTTGTTCCACCTTCTTGTTGGTCAGGTCCACGGGGATGCCGTCATCTTTGTATGTATCGTGAGCTTGCACTCCCCTGCATCCTGTCATGGGAAGCCCAAATTGTGCTATAGACTCATCTGTGGCCAGCTTGGGGAAGTGAGCACGTTCCGTATCTGTCCACGCCATTCCCAAGATATTTCCGGAAGTCAGTTTGCCTTCTGCCAAAAGGCCGTCTTGCTCCAAACCCTCAGTATCAAATTCACGCCCCATACTCTCCTCATTGGCAAAGACATAGAAACGTACTTTTGTTTTCGGCAGTTCTATGCTTACGGTGTGGCGTTCCACATCGCCCAGTCCGCTTTCTTTTTGATTATAAAGGATGGTACCTGCCTCGTCTGTCACGATGATGCGCAGGGTTTTAATGCCTTCGTTGGCATCTATGTCTCCTTCGTTGGCGCGTGTGTTGAATGTTAGGTTGACCGTAGCTTTTGAGCTTTCGTTATTTACCTGTTCCGCCATATCATCGGCACAAGCCATGATAGTCAAACATACGCAGAGCACAATCCCAAGCTTGCCTATTATATTGAAAAATAACTTACCCATAATTTCTTTACCATTCTACAGCGTTTGTTGGTATATCTTTCCAATCTTCTACATACACAGTGATAATTACTTGCGCATCTCCCGTGGGTTCTACACTTCCTATACCATTCACACTTGTCACATTCAGTTGATAGATGTTGTTCCGCACAATGGCATATTCCATCGGACTGATTACATCCGGATTGTTGTCATCGGCATGACGTATCCAGTAAGTGTAATAACAAATACCGTTCTCATATTTATAGACGCCATATTTTTTGCAATTATTGTCTGTCAGGGTAATGCCATCAATTTTTATATCATCCAAAGAAGGATAAAATTGGTTAGCATACCAGTAGAAAGTAGTGCCTTCTGTAAAGCTATTGGGTGTGTATTGTGCCTTAAACACTATTCCTGTACAATATTGGGCACGACTCTCAGATACGACTTCTGCCGACACCACATTCTCTTGGGTATAATCCAAAAATCCATAAGTTACTCCATTTTGTTTTGAAAAAATCTCCGTACTTGGTTCTCTCCAATTTATACCTCCCCAATTAGTATAAGTCGGGAAATAAATTTTATCATATTCATTTTTAATGTTATCGGTAGGCGGATTCAATGTTTTTGGATCTACCACATAGTTGGAAGCAATTTCCGTACTACTCCCTTTTTCATCCCCTAAATAAACGACATCTGATGTCGGAGAGATGTTAATATCTTGTGTTACACGTTTAAATACATAAGACTGGCTATTGTATTTATTTACCAATGTTGCCCCTATGATTTTAACCTTATCATTGGGCGCGTTTTTTGGTGTAAAATAAGGTTGAGCTTCGGGATAGGCTAGATGATAATCAACTCGTGCCACTGTCCGTTCTACATTTACGGTAACTGTAGAAGGATTATTTTTCGAATTGTTTGCTTCTATAGTTATCTTACTGACATCCGGACCAGCTGATGACATCAAAAAGTGATGCACTCCTCCTGTTTCAGACATGGCATGATATTTTATTTCGCGTAGCTCGGCCAAAGTGTTTCTTTCCAATACGATAGACATGTTCCTGCCATAATTGGCCACCACCAGCACATCGTAAGTTTGACCTATTTGTAAATTTGTTTCAGCACTCACTTCTTTTGTTACAGAATAAATGGCATCATAGTTGCTTTCACTATTTTTTCCATCATATTGCAATTCGTCTTCATCAAAAAACAAGCATTTCACGTCTATATTTTCCGCATTGGAAGAGTTTATCCCGTCATCTCCTTGAAAGAAAAATACATTCAAGTCATACACACTGCTCTCCTCAACTGTACCTGCTTGCGGATCGTCACCGTCTTCTCCCGGCGTAGGCACTCTTGAAGCATTGCTGCCGCCTGTATTCACTACCACACTTACATACACGCCGCTGCCTGCTTCCTCTTCTTCTGCGGGAGAAACGGGAAGCGTGTCGTCCTTGCAGGCAGTGACGAGCAGTGCCAGCAGGAAGGGGAGGAGGAGGTATGTCAGAGCGTTTCGTTTCATGGTTTTGCTTAATCTAATGATACATTCTGGATGCGCTTGCTCCAGCCGAGGATGCCGATGGATACTTCGGCGTATTGCCACTCGCCACCTTGCAGGAAGAAGGTGAGGCGGAAGTCGTAGCCGCGGTCGAGGAACTCTTGGAGGGAGTAACGCTGCGTTTCATCGTAGTTGCGAAGCTGACCCAAGAGGTTGCACAGGTCGGCTTCTATCACTGTATGGTCTGTGTCGCGGTGGCGGATGACGAGGCGTGCACGGTCTTCTTCGGCGCCATCGGCATAGAGACGTGAGGTCATGAAGTCGGCATGTGCCGTGCGTCCGGCGTCCGACCTTGCTGCCGAAGCATCGGTGTCCGAAGTGTTCCAAGTGGCGTAGGGCGTATAGATAGCCGTGCGTGCTTGGGCAGATGCTTCCAGGTCGTGCGTTGCCGGGCTGTATGCCATGGTCAGGTCGCGGTGGTAAATGAAGAAATCATAGTCGGCAACGTCCATAGTTTCGGGACGGTCTATCTCACGCAAGGATACGGATATCGACTTGGTGTCGCGCACCAGCGAAAGTGTATCGTAAGCATAGCCTTCGGCAGGGACGTAAAGAGGCGTTGCGCTGACGGCGTGCCAAAGCGTGTCCAGCGGCAAGTTACCATGAGGCACCGTGGCGAAGCCGTTGCCCAGGTCTTGATGTGCCAGCGATACACTGAAGTCGTCTATCCCGTCTCCGGCATCGGGTGCCGACCAGGTGAAGTTTGCTCCGGGTCCGGCTTGCAGCTCGTCGAAAGAACGCTGCTGGGCTACGGCAAGGAACTGGTAGTTTCCTTGGGGCAAGTCGAGGTACAGGCAGGGCTGCGTGCGGCGGAGATTTGGCTCGATATAGGAAGTGACAAAGCGTCCTTCTTCATCGTAAACAAATACGCCTACGCTACCCACGTGGCCGATCATGTCGGCACGCTGCAGGTTATAGTCGTACTTGAAGCTAAGGCATACGCCGTGTTCGCATCCGCTGCGGTCGTCGTACATCCAGTCGGTGCAGGCGGAAAGGGTGATTCCAGCCCACAGGATAGCCAGCATTCGTAGGGTATATATCGCTTTCATTTAATAATTAACAATTAATAATTAATAGTTAATAATGAGCACAGGGGCACAGAGGGTAATTAATAATTAACAATTAATAATGAACACTATGGCACAGAGGTTTTTCTTTCCTAATTTGATGAAAATCAGTTGTCATGCTGAACGCAGTGAAGCATCTCGGATGCGCCCACGTGGATGTTCACGAGATCCTTCGCTCCGCTCAGGATGACATTGCTTATATTTTGCTTTTACAAAATTAGAGTTCTACGTTTTGAGTGCGTCTTGCCCACGAGAGGACATTTATTGCACATTTTACAAAACCTTCCGTTCCATCATCTGGATCTGGATCTGGATCTTCAATTTCCGGCAAACCAGGTCCACTTATTCCTGTAATATTAATTTCATACCAGTTATTACGAACAACGCCATAACGCCCTAAATGTTTGGCTTCTGTATATGATTCACCTGCCACATATGGCGTTTCACCATCTCCAAAGTGTTTGATAAGTACACTATAATAATAACTAACGCCATCTTTATAATAATTGACTTGTCCCAAATTATTTAATGCTGTCGCATTATCTCCCTCTATAGCAGAACCATTATTCAATATAATATCTGAAAGTTTTTTCGTACCACCTTCTTTATTATAGAAACCGCCAGCAGCATCAGGTTTAATAGTTAATGTTGCTTCACTCAAACCACTTACTTTTGTTTTGACATAATTCAGAAAATCGGTTTCTGTATATGCTTGAGCTATGTTCCCTACAACAAAGAATGATTGATCACCAGTTCCAGTCATATCATATTTAGCTTTAAGCAAAAGGGTTGTGGTTTTATTCCTATTCTGATTATCCGTATTAAATGTGTTTTCTAAGCAATAGGCAGGATAATTGTCCGCACCTATTGACTCTTTAGATTCACAATTCTCAATCCATGGAATATTAGTATCAGATTCTTTATAAATCGTGAAATTAGTTTCACCAGCTATAAGACTGCTATAATTTGGATCCTCAGCCCAATAAATTCGATATTGCTTAGTTGTAGCATTTGAATTAACAGCTGTATTTCCGATGAAACGATCACCTATCGCATTGTCATTGTCAGTATATTTTGCCCACGTACTAAGTTCACTTACTTTACGTACGAGATAAGTATAATTATTAGTTACATTCAATGTCCAACCTTCTAATGTTACGACATCACCATCATACGCACTATTAGTATTATCGACTATAATCTGTTTATTGCTGTCAAACCCCTTTAAAGTCACCTTTGCAACAATGCGCTCTACATAAATTTCATCAGGAGCCGCATTTGCATCATTAGCCAATTCTCTTGTAGCATAAACTTTTACCGGTACTAAAGTTTGAGCGGTTATTGCTGTTCCCTCTGTTGTTGATACATTATCACCATTTGTTGATGTAAGTGGAGCATTAGTCATTAGGAAACTTGTTTGCGTCCCTGTTCCATTTATTTTCGTACATGCATCAACGGTTGTAGCAAGATTGTCCTGCAAATCTGACAATGTACTAGTTGATGATAAAAGAGTACCTCCCACAATTAAATCACCTTCTGTTTGCGAATCTTTGATAGTAACTACCTGATTAGGATTCAATATAACAAGCGCATACAATGTTGTACCAGTAGGAACAACTGGTGCTTCTGTTATCGTAGCGACACGAGAGCTTACTTGATCATCTGCTGGATTTTGATTGGAAAAAGATAAATCACCTAAGTCATAAGCCTTTTTAAATTTTGCTGTATTTTCGGCTGTACCCGCAAAGAAAGCTATTATGCCACCTGTTATATTGTATTCATCAGATTTACCATCATCAAAAATAACATCGTTATTTCCTGTATCTGTTCCATCATCATCAGCTCTTGACATACCTCCGCTCGTAGTAGGCATATTAATCGCCACTTTCACATAGCCTTCTCCTGTAGCAGGAGTAGTCCCACCCGCATTTCCTGCGCCTGTGTCTTCCAAATTGTCGCTACATGCGGCGAACATGCCTGCCGCGAGCAACATTGCTAAATACTTCACTTTTTTCATAATCGTAGTATAATTAAATTAGTAATCTCTTTTTTAGTTGGCTAAGTTTTTAATACACTTGTTACCTTTTGCCTTCGAACTCATGGGAAATACGGGAAAAAGGGAACTGGTCTTATGAAAAAAGACTATGATATATGACTTTGGCAAGAAAGCAGCTTTCGCAGTACCGGGAGGTTCAGTCCTCGCAAAATCCTAAGGGCTCAGGACTGCAGTCCTTATAGTACTAGGACTGGAGTACCGGTGCAATGAAACAGCAGTCCTACTGCATTGGGACTGGCGGATTGATTGTATTATTCGAAAAAGTCAGTAGTATGACTAGGAAACTGTTTTGAAATTCTACAAAAAATCTAATGGATTCCGCAATTAGCCAACGTAGGGGCGCATTGGGCAAAATGCGAATATTCATTTAAACTTATCACTGCAAAGTTAATTGTTTTTCCCGTATTTCCCAATAAGTCAAAGAACGAAAGTTATCTCTATCAAAACCACTCTCTTTTCTTTCACCACCGATTACACAGATTTTTTATTGGCAATGAAAAATTAATTATTCAATCTGTGTAATCTGTGGTGAGCCTTCAAATGCCCGACAGGTTGGCTTGGGCTTCCTCCAGTCCGGCTTCGGAAGCTTGGTGGAGCCAGCGGACGGCTTCATCGTACCGTTCCAGCATACGTAAGGCTACGCCCCGTGCATTGGCTGCCTGCGGACTGTCGCCCGCTTTCATCAGGTAAGGCATGGCCTGCTGCGCTAGTCCTTGTTCGAGCAAGGCATTTGCCGCATTGAGGTTTGCCACCGGGTCGGTAGGGTAGTATTGCACGGCTATCTGGAACACCTCGATAAACTCCGGACTTCCGGGACGGTAGGTCTGCGCCACGGCAAACATTTCCTGTAGCGAAAGGTTCTGCGGGCGGGTGCGGATGACCTGCTTCGCCTCATCGGCATTGAATCCGCGTATCACATAATCGATGCGGTAATCGGAACGGCGCAGTCCGGGATAGCAGTCGGCAAGCAGGGTGCGGTATGCCTGCGGATAAGCCGAACGCAAACGCCGCTCTTTGGCATCAGGCTCATCTTTACTATCGATTATCTCCAGGATGCCTTCCTTATCGGCAAGGCTGCTTCCGGCTACGTAGGCACGCAGCCCTTCCCAGTTCTCGGGCTCGCTGTCTACGGCAAACAAGCTGTCGGCCAGCCCGTAACGGTTCATGATATATCCTTTTAATGCCTCGGTACGGCCTTCTGCCAGACGTGCATTCGAACGGTAAGTGCCTTCGGGCGAAGCATATCCCTTGACGTATATCTGCACGATATTCACGTCTTTATCGGCACGCACACTGTCTATCGTGGCACGTATCTTTGCCAGTTCTGCCGGATTACGCCGGTAATCAGGGTAAATTTCGGTCTTGTTGACAGGAAAATCGAGGTAAGCACGGCCGCTGAGCTGACGGCTCTTTACAGTCTCGACCTGCGGAGCAATGTATGCCAATGCCGGATGCCACGCAATATCTGCTACGGCAAGGGGCTGCTGCATGGTGTTTATTACTTGTCCGCACCCGCATTCGTCCTTACCCAGATAGAGCGACGCACCTTCCATCCACGGCTGGTAGGGCAGGACTGCCTGATAGGGAAGCCGGGACGGCATCCCTTTACCGGCTTTCACCACGCGGCAAGGCGTTCCGGCATAAACAAGCGAATCATTACGCAGGTAATACAGGTAACGCTTGCGACCCATCAGTTCGACGGAGGGCAACCATTGCCCGCCGCTTTCTCCCTTGAAAAACGGCTGAAGCACCAGCGAACGGTTGGAACGTATCTGAAGGCTATCGAGACGGAACAGCAATGTGATGCGTACACTGTCGCGCACACGGCTGATCTGTACGTCATCGACACCGACAGCATTGCCCGCCGATGGTACCTGTGCAAAAGACATGAGTGGCAACAAAGCCAACCCGCTCCCGAACAAATAAGATAATATGTTACGTGTCATTCTTTTCATATCCACCGCCTCCCTTCCGTTAGAATACATAAATGAGATTGACCGCTGCTTTGGTAGGTCCCACATAATGGTGTGGCTTGTTGTTTTCCAGCTGCTCTCCGCAGCGCGGACACTCGTACTTATCTGCCTGAGTATAGACATATCCGATGCCTATCTCAGCCTCTACACTCCAATGCCTGCCCAGCATCCAGTGGTATCCGTAGGCTATGCCTGCCCCTACCAGCCAGCCTTCGTAGCGGTGTTCTTTCAGCTGTCCGAAATCGGTACCCAGGAAAGTAAAGTCTGTATTCCAGTTTCCCATATTATAGATGCCGCCTACAAGATGCGCACCGACAAAATGTCCGTTAAAACGTTCGCACAGCCAATAGCGTGCTTCGGGCTGCAGCACCCAGTGTTTCCATTTCTTATTATCGCTGAAAGTCCATGCATTGAGATTCCCCGATATGTCTACAGTCCATTTCGGAGCCACTTTAAATTCTATACCAAGATTTGCTGTTGCGGTTATGTCGTATAATAAATTAGTCTTTACCACCACATTCTGTGCAGATGCGGTAAGACTTGCCACGACCAGACAAATACTTACAATTAGTAATCTCATACTGAACTTTTTTAATCTCTATCGAACCTCTATCAAAACGGGGTAAATGTAGTAATTAATTACCAAATACAAATATATTAGAGTTTATGTAAATTAGTTATGATAGTTCCAAGGGTTGATTTTAATTCTGAGATTATGCAGTGCCATACATGTGGAAAAGATGTTTTCTACAAAGTTGTTCGCCCTGAGCC
>NZ_NFKD01000055.1:0-31376 GCF_002160215.1 Bacteroides sp. An19
TGGTCCTTTTCGCTCCTGTTCTTCGTCAGATAGCCCGCTATCTTCCTCATCACAGAAGCGAAAATGCCTCAAAAACTCATCCCAAATCATCGCACGATAAATTCAAAACAGCTTCTAAGGGTTTTCACAAGCAAGTGCATGTCTCCGTGTCTTTCTCCGACATTTCCATCAGCTGATGGTAATCCCCATTTTCCGCATCAGGAAGCAGGCGTTCATGTTCTGTGCCACGCCCTCGCGCAGGCAGTAGGAGAAGGTCAGCTCGTTATCCTTGATGTCTGCTTCGAAGCAATAGTTGCGGATATATTCGGGGAATTGGTCGGCAAGTGTGCCCAATAGCAGGTCGTGGGTGGCGATGATGCCATCGGCTTTCAGGCGCATGAACTGGCGGATAAGGTCGAGCGAGCCTTTCTGCTTGTCGGCTGAGTTCGTCCCTTTCAGTATTTCGTCGAGGATGATAAAAAGTTCCTGTCCTTCGTCCAGCAGGTCGATGATGCGTTTCAGGCGTTTCAGTTCGGCAAAGAAATAAGATTCGTTGTCCGAGAGTGAGTCGGTGGTGCGCAGGCTGGTGATGAGTTGTGCAGGATAAAGCGTCAGGCTTTCGCAACACACGGGGCAGCCCATGCATGCCAGCAGGTAGTTGACACCTATGGTGCGCAGGTAGGTGCTCTTGCCTGCCATATTGGCTCCGGTAATAATCAGGAAATAAGGGCGTGAGGGGATGGTGGCATCATTTTTCACGCATTGGGCTTCGGGCATGAGCGGATGTCCCATGTTGCGGGCAAGGAAACAGAACGGCTGATTGGTAATTGTCGGATAGGTGTATGCCGGATGATTATAGGCAAAGGTGCCGAGCGAGCAGAGTGCGTCCAGTTCGCCTACGGCTTCCAGCCAGCCCATGAGGTATTTCCCATAGCGTGCCTTCCAGCGTTCGATGCGCACGATTTGCCGGAGCTGGAAGAACATGCTTCCCTCTAAGATGACATACAGGAGCTGGTTGTTGCGCAGGTCGAGGCGGTCCAGTTCCTTCGAGAGTTGCGTCAGGGCTTCGGCGGGAGAATGTCCGTCGATGTCCAGCTTATCGGTCAGTTCACGCAGGGCAGGGGCTTGCCACGTTTCTCCTTTGGCAAGGGTTATCAGTCTGGCATAGCGGTTCAGGGTTTTCAGCTTCTTTCCGTAGCTTTCCTGTATCAGGGTTACCCGCTGGATAAGTCCGAAGCTGAGGATGACGAAGACGGTAAACATCATTCCGAACCAGCTGAGTGAAAGGATATGCAGCAATCCGAGCGCAAGCAGCAGGATATTGATGCCGGGTACAGCCCAAAGGCAGAGTTTCACCCACCACAGGTGTTGCAGGACAGAAGGAGTCCAGCTCCAGCGGCTTATCTCTTCTTCATCGGAATCCGCGCCGCGGTTGATGGAACCGGTCACACGGAATGCTTCACGGAACTCCATCCGCCGGCTCATGTCGCGGATGCTTTCCTGACGGGTTTCGATAGCGATTTTCTCTGTCAGGTGATGTTGCATCCATGTGGCAAGAGTTTGTTTCCCGATATGCGTGCAGGTACGTCCGAGGGCCTGAAAGAGCGATTTGCGTCCGAAGAGGTCGAGGTCGTACGAGTAAGGATGTCCGGCATCGATGAACTCGCGCCCTTCGTCGAAAACCGAATAGTCGCCTTCCAGTCCTTTCAGTTCATCTTGATTCAGCTTGAGTTGGGTTTCTAACTGTTCCTTGCGGAAATAAAGCCGGTTGTGTACCTTGACCAAGATAAAAAAAGGCAGGAAGGTGCAGCACACGGTGAGCACTACCGCCCACGTGCCGGAACGATAAAACAAAATCAGTCCTGCAAAGCCTGCCACAAAGAGCAGGACGCGCAGCAGGCTGATGCGGTTAATCTGTGTCTTGGTTTGGGAAAGTTGTCGTAAAGTTTCGTCTATGCGTTGAGTGTACCAGGTGTTTGGAGCCATGGGGTGAATGAAGAATTTTTTTGAATGAAGAATCTTTTGAATGAAGAATGAAGAATTAAGAATGAAGAATCTTTGTCACGCCGGATTTGTAATCCGGCGTAATCCTATTTGCGGATTTGTAATCCGCATCATTAGCAAACGGTTTCGGATTGCAAATCCGGCGTGACAAGCTATCAACAAATTCTTCATTCTTCATTTAAATACTTTGCAATGCTTGTTCGAGGTCGGCGATGATGTCGTCTACGTTTTCAATGCCTACCGAGAGACGAATCAAGTCGGGAGCTACGCCGGCTTCTATCAATTGCTCATCACTCAATTGGCGGTGGGTATGGCTTGCCGGATGCAAGACACAGGTACGGGCATCTGCCACGTGGGTCACGATACATGCCAGCTTCAGGCTATCCATGAACTTCACGGCATCTTCGCGTGTGCCTTTCAGACCGAAAGCAATGACACCGCATGAACCGTTGGGCAGGTATTTTTGTGCCAGTTCGTAATACTTGTTGCTCTTCAAGCCGCAATAGTTTACCCATTTCACTTTCGGGTTGGCTTCCAACCATTCGGCTACCTTCTGGGCATTGGCGCAATGGCGGGGTACACGCAAGTGCAAGGTTTCCAGTCCCAAATTAAGCAGGAAAGCGTTCATTGGTGAAGGGATGGAGCCTAGGTCGCGCATCAGTTGTGCCGTAAGTTTGGTGATGTATGCCATCTTGCCGAATGCCTTGGCATAGGTCAGTCCGTGATAAGACTCATCGGGAGTAGTCAGTCCGGGGAACTTGTCGGCATGTGCCATCCAGTCAAAGTTTCCGCTATCTACTACGACACCGCCTACGCAAGTGGCGTGTCCGTCCATATACTTGGTGGTGGAATGGGTCACGATGTCGGCTCCCCACTCGAAGGGACGGCAATTGATGGGGGTAGCAAAGGTGTTGTCTACGATAAGTGGTACGCCATGCTTATGGGCGATGCGGGCAAATTTCTCAATATCGAGCACATTGATGCTGGGGTTCGAGATGGTTTCACCGAACATACAGCGGGTATTGGGTTGGAAAGCCTTGTCGATTTCTTCTTCGGGCGCATCGGCATCGATGAAGGTACATTCGATACCCAGTTTCTTTAGGGTGACACCGAAGAGGTTGAACGTACCGCCATAGATGGTAGACGAGCAGACGATATGGTCGCCTGCTTCACAGATGTTGAACACGGCATAGAAGTTTGCCGCCTGCCCCGATGAAGTAAGGATGGCACCTACACCGCCTTCCAGTGCAGCAATCTTGGAAGCTACGGCATCGTTGGTGGGGTTTTGCAGGCGGGTATAGAAATATCCGGTATCTTTCAGGTCGAACAAGCGTGCCATCTGGTCGCTATCGTCATATTTGAAGGTTGTGCTCTGATAGATGGGCACTACACGGGGCTCGCCGTTCTTGGGAGTCCATCCTGCCTGTACGCAGAGGGTTTCTTTGCTTAATTTCTGTTCCATTATTTATGTCTATTAGTTGATTTCATTGCATTGTGCGCAAAAATAAGAAATAAATGCTGCACTTGTTGCGTTTTACGGAAAAAAAGATATATATTTGAGGTGAACAAAGTTTAAATGATATGGCAACAAAACTTACATACAGGCATGTGATGCCGGTGCAGATTCGTTTTAGTGATGTCGACCAGTATGGTCACATGAACAATTCGTCGTATTTTTCCATTTACGATTTGGCAAAGACATCGTATATGCGCGATGTGTTCGGTGATAAGGAGTGGAACACACTAGGTATCGTAGTGGCTAACATCAATGCCGATTTCCTGGCTCCGGTATTTTTCTCGGATGAGTTGTATATCGAAACTACAGTCATTCATTTGGGACATAAAAGTTTTACTTTGTTGCAGCGTGCCGTCAACAAGGCGAGTGGTGTACTGAAATGCCAGTGCCGTACGGTAATGGTAGGTTATGACGTGGCAACCAAAGAACCGGTAGAACTTCCTGATTCGTTCAAGCAGACCATTTGCGAATATGAAGGAAAGTCGTTGGAGGAACTTTCGAAACCATTGTAAATAGATTTAATAATGTGGGGAAACGCAGATTTTTCACAGATTAACGCAGATTGAAATTTTATTTCACTGACTATTGAATAAAAACATCTGCGAAAATCTGCGTTTCTAAAAAGAATAACAGACATGAAAGTAGCAATTATCGGAGCCGGCAATATGGGCGGAGCCATTGCCCGTGGGCTGGCACAAGGACATTACGTGCGGGTACAGGACATCACGGTGACCAATCCAAGTATGCCCAAATTGGAAAAGCTGAAAGTCGAATTTCCGGCAATACAGGTCAGTACAGACAATCACGAAGCGGCAGATGCCGATGTGGTGATTGTAGCGGTCAAGCCTTGGAAGGTAGAAGAAGTATTGAAGCCTTTGCGTTTGCGCCAGCCTCAGGTATTGGTATCGGTAGCGGCAGGGATGACTTTCGAAGACCTTGCCCACTTTGTAGACCCCGAAATGCCAATGTTTCGTATTATTCCGAACACTGCTATCTCTTTGCGGGCAAGTATGACACTGATAGCCTGCCGGAATGCATCCGAACAACAGACACTGACAATGTTAGACTTGTTCAATGAAATGGGGCTTGCCATGTTGATAGAAGAAAAACAGCTTGCGGCGGCCACTTCGCTTACGTCATGCGGCATTGCTTACGTGCTGAAGTATGTGCAGGCAGCCATGCAGGCAGGTGTGGAAGCAGGCATCCGTCCGAAAGACGCCATGAAGATGGTGGCGCAGACCGTAGAAGGGGCGGCACGTCTTTTGTTGGAAAACGAAGACACGCATCCGGCACTGGAGATAGAGAAGGTTACCACACCGGGTGGTATCACCATTAAGGGCGTTAACTCGCTGGAGCACGATGGGTTTACTTCGGCGGTTATCAAAGCCATTAAAGCAAGTATCTGATTAAAAAAAGGTTAAAGGAGTTAAAAGTCAATAGTAATGCATCTGATTTCTTAACTCCTTAACTCCTTAACTTCTTAACTCCTTAACTCCTTAAACAAATATGAGAAACAACATTTTGATAACCATGGCTCTGTTGATACTGGTGGGGCTTGCGGTGCAAGGCATCTTCGGGATAGCTGCCGGCATACTGATCTCGGCAATTATCGGTATTGTGTATGGTGTGGTGAAGAAAAAGAAACTGTTCATCAAGTGGTCGGTCATAGCGTTGGTTATCGATCTGGTCTGTATCATCGCCTTTTACCTCCGTTTGGTTCAAGTGATGTGATATCTGAATAATAACAACAGCATAATGGTTCGGGGAATTAGACATTGTTTCTTTCATAAAAGCTAATCATTTGTGACAAATTTGGCGTAATCACATATAGGGGTATGCTGTGCAAAGGAGATATTCAGTATTTTCACCATATCCATCTTTACCCACAAGGCAACAAGCATTTCCGCGAGTATGCCATACCCGAATATAAATCATTGCTTACCGATGTAGGCAAAGATACTTTCATTGATTTGACTTACGAATGGCTGTTTAATAGGATAGAAAAGGTATTCAAGTCATGCAAGCACCAGGAGTGGGTGAAGTATCTGAGGAAGAGGTATCTCGTTTAAATCAAGATTTGTTGATGCTATCATTGGACACAGACTACGCAAGAATACACAGAGACAAATAAACAATGTGCTAATGTGAGAATAAATTAGCACATTGCCCTTATTATTCATTGGCACATTAAAATAGCGTCTGTGTGCCATGATATAGGCGAGTTACTTATAAAAATCTTCCGGAAGTACTATCTTTGGCAGAATTGTACAGATTCGAAAGTATTTTGCATAAAAGTGAAAGCCGGTGCACGGATTTGAAAGAACGTTGCAGGTTGTTGAAGTCGTTTTTGAGGGAGAACGGTTACTTTTGTCAAAAACGATAATCGCTATGAAACCATTTATTATCTATTCCCTCTTTGCCCCTGCTGCACTGATGGCACAGGAGCGACCCAATATCCTTTATATTATGACCGACCAGCAGACTGCTACGGCAATGAGTTGTGCCGGAAATGAAGAGGTGCATACCCCCAATATGGACCGGCTTGCCCAGAGGGGCGTGCGTTTCTCGAACGCTTATTGCAGCATGCCCTTGAGCGGTCCCTCGCGTTCGTCCATGTTTACGGGATACACGCCCGGTCAGGTGGGACTGACCGAGAACGGGACACCCATGCCCGACTCTATTCGCACACGGACATTGGGCACGTTATTGGAAGAAAGCGGATACGAATGCGCATATGCCGGGAAATGGCACGCGCATACCAATTCCTTGCCGGCGAAGGAGGCTTTCGGTTTCGAGAACCTGCACGGGCATAATGATTTCGGTCTTGCCGAGGCATGTGTTGCCTTCTTGCGTCGCAATTCCGAACAGCCTTTCTTCCTGGTCGCCTCTTTCGATAATCCGCATAACATTTGCGAGTATGCGCGTCATCAGAATCCGCCCTATGCTTCGTTCGAAGAGCCGGCGCTTGAAGATTGTCCCGGCTTGCCTGCCAATTTTGCGGTCAATCCGTATGATGCCGACGCTCTGGCTTTCGAGCGCAGGCAGAACCATCGGCTTTATCCGACCGTGACTTTCACGCCAGACGACTGGCGCCGGTACCGCAATGCGTATTACCGCCTGATTGAAGCGGTGGACAAGGAAATCGGGAAGATTCTGGATGAGGTGGACAAGCAGGGCTTGTGGGAGAATACCGTGGTTATCTTTACCAGCGACCACGGAGACGGATGCGGCGCACACCAATGGAACCAGAAAACCGCCCTGTATGAAGAGGTGGTGAACGTGCCTTTTATCGTTTGCCTTCCCAGCGGGAAGAATGCAGGAAAAGTATTGCCCCAGTTCATCAATAATGGAGAAGACCTGATGCCGAGCGTATGCGACTGGGCGGAAGTGGAAGTGCCTTCGGGACGTCAGGGAGTCAGCTTCCGTGAGGTGGCAGAGGAGGGAGATACGGCAAAGGCGCACCGCCCGTACGTGGTGACCGAAACCTTCTTCGGAGAGACTGCAGGCACATTGGGCTGGATGGTGCGTACACCTTATTATAAATACGTCTTGTATGATACCGGAAAGAACCGCGAGCAGCTTTACGATATGCGTACCGATCGGGGAGAAATGCGTAATCTGGCAGTAGAAGAAAAGTATTCAACCATTGTTCGTGAGCATCGTGCCTTGCTTGACGAATGGATGCGTTGCCATCCGTCTGCAGCCACTCATTTCAAAGAGAAATATATTCCAAAGGATTAAAAGAACAGACATTTTGCACAAATTTAAAAATGTATTAGACAATATCGAACATTCTTTGCTGGATTTTGAATGAAAACAAAACATTTGTGTAAGCCTATCAGCGAAGTATTGGTTATTTTTGCAACAACGAAAAAAACAAAAACACCGATGAAGAAGACCTTTTATTTAGCATTACTATGGAGCGCATTCTTCGTAGGGGCGTCTGCCCAGACGAACATCAGGCTGACCGAAACCACCTTGATGCATGAAATGCGTGCCACTCCTTATCCGAAAGATAAGGCGGTGGTGGACGACCGTTATGTCTCTTTCCAATGGCCGCTTCGTGCCGATGCCAATATCAATGCGGATATACTGGACGGCATGGACGCGAAATCTGTACGTAAGGTGGACAAAACGACATTACACTATCAGCTTCGTTATGCCCGTGACAAAGAGTTTAAGAAAGATGTCAAGCAGGTGGAAACCCGCTGGCCTTTCTATAATCCTGATAAAGACCTTGCGCCCGGGAAATGGTATTGGCAATACGGCTATGTAAATGAAGCCGGGCAGGTAGAATGGCAAAGTACGCAGGAACTTACGGTGGGGGATAACCCGAAGAAGTTCTGTCCGCCTTCTTATAAGGAAGCCATCGCCAAGGTGCCTGCAACCCATCCTCGTATATGGGTGCAGAAGGCAGGCTGGGATGCGTTTATCGCACAGGCAAAGCCGAAAGCAGAATACCAATGGTATCTGGAGCGTGCCGATAAGGTGATGCAGACCCCGATGAAAACGGTGAAGGATATCAATACCAGTCAGGTGAAGAACCTCACGAACCAGATGCAAATCAATTCGTACCTTACCCGTGAGAGCCGCCGCATCATTGATGCCGAGGAAGGGAATACCGAGGCGCTGATTCGTGCTTACCTGTTGACGAAAGACCGGAAGTATGCCGATGAGGCTCTTAAACGTGTCTTGGAGATGACCGACTGGGATAAGGATAAGAATGTGAAAGGAGACTTCAACGCTTCGGCATTGCTTTCGCTTTGCTCCATGGCGTATGACTCGTTTTACGAGTTGCTGACCGACGCGCAGAAGAAAACCTTGCTGGATGCCATCCGGGAGAAAGGCGGAGCCATGTATAAGCATTTCAATAACTATCTGGAAAACCATATCGCCGAAAACCACATCTGGCAGATGACCCTGCGCATCCTGACAATGGCTGCATTTGCCACGTATGGCGATTTGCCTGAAGCCGCTACATGGACGGATTATTGCTACAATGTATGGCGGGCACGTTTCCCCGGGCTGAACGAAGACGGCGGCTGGCACAACGGCGATTCATATTTTACGGTCAATACCCGTACGCTGATAGAAGTGCCTTATTATTATAGCAATCTGACGGGATATGATTTCTTCAGCGATCCTTGGTATACCAACAACATCATGTATACCATTTACCAGCAGCCTCCGTTCTCCAAATCGGGAGGAAACGGCAGCTCTCATCAGAATGTAGGACGCCCCAACAGCATCCGTATCAGTTACCTGGATGCACTGGCTAAGCTGACCAACAACTCGTTTGCCGCCGACTTTGTGCGCCGCACGTTGAAGGTTGAGCCTGAATACATGAAGAAAGCGTTGCTGAACAAGCCCGGCGATTTGGCTTGGTTCCGTCTGCAATGCGACAAGCCGTTGCCCGAAGGTCCGGGATTGACTGCCTTGCCTTTCGGAAGAGTGTTCCCCGAAACAGGTTTGGCTTCGTACCAGACCAATTGGGACCGTGTAGGAGGCAATGCGATGTGGAGCTTCCGGAGCAGCCCGTATGGAAGCACTTCCCATGCGCTGGCGAATCAGAATGCGTTCAATACGTTCTACGGAGGAAAGCCTATTTTCTATAGCAGTGGCCATCACATCGAGTTTACCGACGTACACAGCATGTTGTGCCACCGTGCGACCCGCGCTCACAACACCATTTTGGTAAACGGTATGGGGCAACGCATTGGTACCGAAGGATACGGTTGGATTCCCCGTTACTATTGTAGTGACAAAATAGGTTATGTGTTGGGCGATGCTTCTAACGCTTACGGAAAAGTGATTTCTCCGCTGTGGTTAGAGCGTGGTAAGGTTTCGGATGTGGAATACACGCCTGAAAACGGTTGGGACGATGTGCCCCTCACCAAGTTCCGCCGGCATATCGTCAATTTGGGAAAGACCGGATTTATCTTTATCTATGACGAACTGGAAGCTTCAAAACCGGCTGATTATACCTTTATGTTGCATACTACGGCACAGCCGATGACGGTAGATACTTCCAATCCACGCTTTGTGCATGTGCAAGGCTTGTCGGGACGGGGTGGCGCATCGGATGCTTACATCTTCTCTACCGGAACCTTGCAGACCGATACGACAAGCCAGTTCTTTGTTCCGCCGGTCAACTGGCTCCGTGCAGACGATAAGGGAAAGTTTAAGAAATACCCGAACCATTGGCACTTTACGGCGAAATCAGAAAAAGCAAAGGTATATCGCTTTGCCACGATTATCAATACGCATGCCTTGAAGTATCCGGCAAAAGACCCCGAAATCCTTTCCGACGGACGCATTAAGGCAGGAGGCTGGCTCATCAGCGTGAATGTCTCGGCAAGCGGAGCGCCTTCGTTCTTCATCCGCAGCACGAAAGACGATGTAAGCATTACGTATAAAGGAGAAGAAACCGTGGTGAACGAGAACGGGTATGTGACCACCATGCGTGACGTAGTGCCCGACTTGGAAATATAATTTTAGTTTTTGAGTTTTTTAGTTTTTGAGTTTTTTAGTTTGTAGAACTCAAAGACTCACAAACTTAAAAACTTAAAGACTCACAAACTTAAAAACTCAAGACCCCACAAACTTAAGAACTTAAAAAACTTATTTACAGCCATGAGATTAAAAATACGATTTTTACATACCTGCTTTACTCTTGCCGTAGCGGCGTTGCCCTTAGGGGCAATGGCGCAAGCGGTAGAGAAGCCCCGCATACAGACTTCGGCTTTACCCGAAGAAACTGCGGTATACAATCCTTCGGCGAAAAAGAATGTAGCACAGGCGAAAAAGAATGTGGCACAAACAAAAGAGAAGCCAGCCAAAGAGCAAGGCAAAGCCCGTGTTTCGGAAAAGCGCAAGAAAGACAAGAAAACCGTATCTGTTTCAGACGGACGTTATATGGCGCTGAAGACCAACATTGCTTACGATGCCATCGGTGTATTGAATTTGGATTACGAGGTACAGGTGCATTCCCGCATGACGGTAGATATCCCAGTGATGTGGAGTTTGTGGGATGCGAAACCTAATAAGGCGTTACGTGTAGCCGCTATCCAGCCCGAATTGCGTTGGTGGATGGGACAGGAAACCGGCAAAGGCCATTTCTTCGGCTTGCATGCCCATGTGGGATGGTACAATTTGAAATGGGATGACCGCCGTTATCAGGACACCGGACGTCCGTTGGCAGGAGCCGGATTGAGCTACGGGTATAAGCTTCCCTTGTCCGAGCATTGGGGAGCAGAGTTTACCGTAGGCTTCGGATATGCCAATATGAAGTATGATACCTATTATAATATAGACAACGGAGCGCAGATAGACACCCGCATCCGCCATTATTGGGGACCGACAAAGGTAGGTGCATCATTAGTATACCGTTTTTAAACGAACTTAAAACGAACATTCCATGAAAAGAAACAGACATATACGAAAGTTTTGGTCAGGCTTGTTGGCATTGCCCTTCCTGATGGCTGCCTGCACCTTGCACGAGGAACCCGAACTGACCGCCGATGGCGAGCTGGGTGTAGACCCGACAGAAGTGAATGTGGAAGTAAACCTGACGCTCGACTTGAACTTGCCCGAGCAGGGAAATGAAGAGAATAGCAGTGCACGGGTTTCTGCCAATACTGATTACCTGCACCGTTTCATTGTAGAGGCATACTTCAACCGCCAGCCTGTGGCAAGACAGGTGTTTGTAGAGAACATTACCGACCGCACGCATCTTTCTTTGCCGGTCAGCATGAAACTGCATGCCCGTTCGTACCAGTTGGTGGTATGGAAAGACTATGTAAGTGCCGAGACTCCCGAAGAAGATTTGCACTACAACACCCAAAGTCTGGTACCTGTAATCCCGAACCGTGCTTCTCACACGGGCAATACTGAATATAAAGATGTGTTTGTGGGCACTACATCCCTCGACCTTACCGCTTACGCTGACCAGTGGGGAGCGGTGGTCGAGCAGGATGTAACGCTCCAACGTCCCGTGGCACGTTACGAACTGATTGCCACCGATGTGGATAAGTTCTTGCAGCGCATAGCCGATGGTGAAGTCAATGGCGAAACGTTTACCGCGCGTATCAAATATAGCGGTTATTTGCCGGTAGGCTATAACGCCCTTGATAATGTGCCTAAGCACTCGCTGATGTACATGCAATATAACACTTCGTTCGAATTGCCCGAGGAAGGTACTGACGAACTTCGTGTAGGGTTCGATTATGTATTTGTATCCAACGAGGGTTCCGCTTCCGTCCCGATGGAAATTGAAATCGTGAACGAAGAAAACGTAACCGTAGCCAATTCCGTACTCAATGTACCGCTTGAACGGGGCAAGAATACCGTATGGACGGGTGAGTTCCTGACCGGTGATGACCAAGGTGGACAAGGAGGAGATGAACCCGGAGAAGATGAAGGCGGAATCGGCATAGATCCGGATTACGATAACGAAACCGATCTTGGTGTTACAGTAGAATAAGAATAACCATAAACTATAATATTAACTTATAATATTAACTTAAATCCTTAACCACATGAAAAAGAATTTTTTGTATTCGTTGTTGGCAGTATTCGGGATGCTTTTCGCATCTTGTAGCCAAGAAGAGATTGTTTCTACCTCAGGTACGGGTAGTAATGACGGTATGGTAAGACTGAGCGTGAATGTTTCGGATGAAGCGCTTGTCACTCGTGCGAGCCAATCATTAGATGTAGAAGGCTATGTAATGCGTTGTATTTGCCAGGCGGTAAATGCGGAAGGCACATTGATTGAAGGTTTTAATGAAATCGTTGCTGTAACGGATGGCAAGGCAAGCTTTGAGTTTGAAGCTCCGGAAGGTGCAGCCAACTATCTGTTTTGGGCAGACTATGTAGAAGGAAGTGATATTGAAGCGAGTAAGTCCGCTCTCTATAATGCGACAAGTTTGCTTGAAGTGAAATACAATTTGAATAAGAATGTAAAGCTTTTTAACAATCCTGCTGCCGATGCTTTTTGTGCTGTGGCAAGTGCTGCAAATATTGGTGGTAGCATTACTTTGAAGCGTCCTTTTAGCCGCATTGCCATCAAGGCTTCAGATCTGGAGAAATTGGGATTGACCGGACTGGATATCATTACTCCGAGCATCAATGCTATGCAAGGATATAGCGTATTGAATCAAACCGCATCAGCTGCTGTAACTCTTCAGTTGAACATCAATGAAACATTGAATGTATCTACAGGCGATTTGGCTTTTTACTGCTATGTGTTCCCCGTGAACAGTACAGTAACAAAGAATACGAATATTAAATTTACAAGTGCTTCGGATGAGATAGGCAAGAGCATTTCAATAACAGCTGCTGAAATGCAAGAAAAGGCTTCTTCTTCCAACAATGCCGTTTATTTAACACCGGATGAAGATAATCCTGTTCAACCGGGAGATGAAACTATTAAAGTAGACATTATCATCGACAATGAATATACTGGTGAAGAAGGCGGAACAGAAGAACCCGGAACAGACCCGACACCTTCTACTGAGCTTGCAGTAGGCGACTATATCAATACCAATGGTGAAAAAGTAGCAACTGCTGAAGAAGCTATCGCTGTGGTATTCGCATTAGGAGGTCAAAATGATAACTCTACTTATGCAGAAGGTAAGACTGTAGAGGCATACGCCATGTCATTAAATAAGGCTACGAATCGTAACAGAGTAGATACTTATACAGATTTGGGTCTGGCAGTAACAGATGATGCTGCTAATGCATATGCTGGATTGGCTTTCAGTACTGCTATTGAAACGGCTCTAGGAACGGCAAGTGATGCTACAGCTTATCAGATGTTCAACTCATTCTTTAATAACAGTCTGGTAGAAGCTACAGCATCAGAAAACTTGAGCGAATGGTATATTCCTTCCCTTGCACAGCTGCAGGCAGCTTTGGCTACAACAAATGCAGACTTGATTGCTGCGCTGAAAGCTGCTTATACGGGTAATTACTATTGCGCATCTTCTACGGTAACCGCAGAAGGACTTCAGGGTATTATTTATAATATTACAGATGGAACATCCGGTAGTCCTGAAACCATTGGAACAGGTGCTTCCGCTGTGGTATTCCCTGTAGTCACCATCTTCGAATAATCAAGGAATTGTTCATGGTATCATCGGACTCATACTGTAAACAGAGTTGGAATAGTGTTATGGTTCGTTAGTTAGTGCGTTAGAGGTTGTGTCTCGATACTTACCGGCAGAGTTATGCCGAGGGGTAAATGAACGGTTAATAATGAATGGAAACGAATCGGCGTGACCGATACGGGACGTTTCGGGAACACATTCTCTTTGCATGAACTTTCGGGCTTGGCTCGTAAGCAGGATTCATGGTCCGAAGAACCTGTATCCGATAACTGATGCACCTATGTTCGTATGCCGATGAACATAGGTGCATCTTGCTATATGCGGGAGATACCAAAACGCAGAGCAAAGGAACAACTCAGCCCGGAAAACCGGCTGCTACAATCCGGTAAATGAACTGCCCGTTTTGTAAGATTATTAATTTTACGGCTTGAAGATTATTAATCTTACAGCGTGAAGATTATTAATCTTACCGGAAACGCAGTTATACGTATATTATTGTGTTGTCCACTTTACGGATATTTATGTATATCATGCACGGTATAGATTTGTGCATTCTGTGTAGCCGGTATTCAATGATGGCATCAACAAAAATGTACACTCTCATATCATTACGAACAGTAATTTCAACATTCTATAAACATCATGCAATGAAAAAAAACTTCTTGCCTTTCCGGTGCTATGTGCCGATGCTTGCCTTGGCGGTATGTTGGCTGGGATGCCCTGCCTGTTCCGATGAGGCAGTAGAGCCGGAATCTTCTGTGCCGCAACCTGAAACGACCTATCCCGATGCGTACCAGGACAAAGTGCGCACCCAGCCTTATCCCAAGATATCGAACGAGCTGATAGTCAATCCAGTTCCTTTCCTTGTCCCGCAAGCCATGAAGACGGGCGAGCGACTCCAGTATGCCCTTTCGCGTACAGAAGATTTTGCGGATGCCGAAATCAGCGAGCCGCAAGACGGGTGTATGTATAACCTCCACCGTGCACTGGATGCCGGCACGTGGTACTGGCGTTTCCGGAGTACCGATGCCGAAGGTGCCAATCCCGGCGCATGGAGCGAGACGTATGCGTTCGAGGTAAAGGCAGAGACGCCGGTATTTGTTACTCCGCCTTTCGAAGACTTCCTGGAGAATGCTCCCCGTGTGCATCCCCGTCTGTATTGTTTCCTCAATCCGTATATCGGTAAGGCAAGGCAGAACGTGACATCTCATCCCGAATACCGCCAATTGACGGCGCGCGCCTCGATAGCATTGGAGGCGGACTACGGTGCCATGGACCTTTATGCCGATGCCGAGACCTTGCGCCAGCATGCCACGTGGCTGTATCATGCGTATTATCTGACTCAAGACGAACGGTATGCCGATAAGCTGGTAGAGCTACTGGATGCGATGCTCGCCCTGCCTCCTACGGACGCACAGCTCTTTACCGATAACTTTACGACCTCTGCCCTGACTTTGGCTCATGCCGCGGTTTACGATTTGCTCTACGGACGCCTGACCGCCACGCAGCGTTCGGGTGCGGAAGATTTGATGATGCGTGCCCTGCGTCATTCGTATCAGGAGCAATGCGGTGTGGAAGAAAACCATATCTTCGACAATCATTTCTGGCAACAGAACATGCGTATCCTGACACAGGCGGCTTTCCTGCTGTATGACAAGGCGGAATATGCCGATGAGGCGCTTCCGATATTGAAATATTATTACGAGCTTTGGACAGCACGTGCTCCGGCTTCGGGCTTCAACCGCGATGGCATCTGGCATAACGGGACGGGCTATTTCCCTGCCAATGTGAAGACACTTGCCTACATGCCTGCCTTGTTCTCTTACGTGGCGCGGTTCGATTTCCTGCAACATCCGTGGTACCGCAATGCAGGACGGGCTCTTGCCTACACCAATCCGCCCGATTCGAAGAGTACCGGTTTTGGAGACAACAGTGAGAATGGCGACCAGCCCAACCGGCTTACGGCTGCATTTGCCGATTATCTGGCACGCGAGACGGGCGATGCGTATGCCGGGTGGTATGCCGGTGAATGCCAGTCGCTGGTTCGGCAGGATTACGAATTGCGTTTGTACCGCATGTGTTCCAACCGGACTTACGAGTCTGCCTTGCCCGAAGATGCTGCCAAAATGGTGTGGTACAGCGATGCCGGAGAAGTGTCGATGCATAGCCATTTGGGGGATGCCGGGAATGACCTTGCCTTGTCGTTCCGTTCCAGTACCTTCGGGTCGGGAAGCCATACCACGGCAAGCCAGAATGCGTTTAATTTGTTATTTAAAGGACACGATGTGTACCGCAGTACAGGCTATTACCAGGCGTTTGCCGATGCACACAACCTGATGTCGTACCGGCATACCCGTGCCCACAATACGATTCTGGTGAACGGCATCGGCCAGCCTTATTCTACGGAGGGATACGGAAGCATTGTCCGTGCCTTGGGAGGGAATCACATCAGTTATGCGCTCGGTGATGCCTCTCATGCCTATTGCGGCATCAGCGACGACCCGATGTGGGTGAACTATTTTGCCCAGGCAGGTATCACGCAGACACCCGATAACGGATTCGGTGAAACTCCTCTTACCCGATACCGCCGGCACGTCCTGATGTTGCATCCGCGTACGGTGCTTATTTATGATGAACTGGAGGCATCCGAGCCGGTTCGTTGGGACTGGTTGTTGCATAGTCCGGTCCGGTTCGACATAAACGAAGCAGAACAGGTGTTGAGCACTGCTGATGAAGCGGACGGTTTTTATGCCGTAACCCAATTGTTTGGCTCAAGCGAGATGGATATCACCCAGACCGACCAGTTTGCGGTGCCTCCTGCAACCGGCGGAGCGGAATACCCCAACCAGTGGCATCTGACGGCGAGTACGGACAATCAGCCTGCAACACGCTATCTTACCCTTATCCAAGTATGCGAAGCAGGCGAAAGTCCTTATATCATCCGCAGGGACGGAGATACGTTTACGTGGGGTGACTGGACGGTAGAAGCCTGCCTGAATGCTTCAGAAAGTCCCCGGCTTGTGGTGCGTCATCGTACAGAACCGGTAGTGTTCAGTTATGGCGAAGAGTCTCCTGTAATCGATGGTGTGCCTTATCTTCGGCAAGAAGCAAGTTCGTCATTGCTTTATGATGAAACCGATGGCGAATATCAGGTTATGGAAATGACTGACCGTGCTCCGATAGCCACCCGGAAGGGTTTTTAAACAAATTCGAAAGCGTTTTGCACAGGATTGAAATATTATTGTTGGTATTTGCAATTGTTTTTAACGGGAGAAAACGTAGAGTTCGTTTTCTCCCGTTATCTTTGCCGACAGATGAAAATAATAAAACTTAGTCATAAATTTAAAACAAATCGTATTATGAAAAAACCGAAAACTATGAAGGGCGTCTTGTTTGCCTTCTTCTTTTTCTTTGTCGGCATAGCGGTGGGATGGGCGCAAGGCTTTACCGTGACTGGTAAGGTAATCGACAATGAAGGCCTGGAAGTGATTGGAGGAAGCGTTACAATCAAGAATGCGAAAGGTGGCACCGTTACCGACATGAGTGGTAACTATTCCATCCAAGTTAATGATGCATCAAAAGATGTATTGGTATTTTCTTACATCGGTATGAAAACGGTGGAAGTTCCAGTAAAAGGACAGAAACAAATCAATGTCACTTTGCAGCCCGACAATCAGTTGCTGGAAGAAGTAGTCGTAGTAGGGTATGCCACGATGAAACGCAAGGACCTGACCGGTTCGGTTGCTTCGGTGAAGAGTGAAGAGCTTACCAAGACACCTGTATCAGATATGGCACAGGCAATAGCCGGACGTATGGCGGGTGTGCAGGTAATACAGACCGATGGCCAGCCGGGTGCCGAGGCATCTATCCGTGTGCGTGGCGGTATCTCCATCACGCAGAGCAACGAGCCTCTTTACGTTATCGACGGATTTCCTACCGAAGACGGTATGTCGAGCCTTGACCCTGCCGACATTGAAAGCATCGATGTCTTGAAAGACGCTTCTGCCACCGCTATCTATGGTGCACGGGGTGCGAACGGTGTTGTATTGATTACGACTAAGAGTGGAAAGGACGACGGAGGGAAGGCTACCGTAACATTTGACGCATACGTGGGCGTGCGCAAACTTGCCAAGCAACTGGAACTGCTCAGTACCGAAGAGTTCGTACTTGCCGATTACGAACGTACGATAGGGTGGGCTACCGACCCTGCTGTGCAGATGCCTGCCTGGCAGAACCTTTATGGAAGTTTTCTGGAAATACACGAAAATTATGCCAACCGTGGACTGGACTGGCAAGACCTGACCATGGGCAGCACTACCGTTACGCAGAACTACCGTGTGGGTGTGAACGGTGGAAGCGACCGCATCAAGTACGGCATGGCATACAGCTACAATAAAGACGAAGGCGCGATGGTGTATAGCGGAAGCGAACGGCACAACTTGTCCTTGAATGTAGACGGAAAGGTAAATGATAAGTTGCGCGTAAATGCCCGCTTCCAGTTCGACCATCGTAACATCTGGGGTGCAGGTGTTGCCGGAAACGGTACGACCGAGAACGGAAGCTCGACCGATGCGCGTTTCAACAAGATGGCTCAAATCCTGCAATACCGTCCGACTATCGGTATTCAGGGAAGCGATGAGGAATTGCTGGCAGGGCGAGACCCGTTGCTGGTAGACGAATCGGGAAATGTGGTGCAGAATCCGCTGGTCAATGCTGCCGAAGAAAAAGACGACCGTGAGATACGTACCTTGCAGGCAAACGGAGGCTTTACCTATACCTTCTTCAAAGGATTCACGTTTCGTAATACCACCGGTATGCGTTACCGTACGCAACGCCGGGAACTCTTCTATGGCGATGAGTCGATTATGGGATTGCGTAACGGCATTTACGGAAGCATCCGCAATACGGAGGACGGAAGTTTCTCTACCTCGAACGTGTTTACTTTCGACAAGCGGTTCCAGAAGAAACACCACCTCATGGTGCAGGCAGGTCAGGAATACGTGCATCGCTGGGAACGTTATGTATTGACCGAAGTAGGCAACTTGCCCACCGATGAGTTCCAGTTGAACGATATGGGCTTGGGTACACCGACCAACTCGGACAGTTTCCTGAACGATGACGATAACCTTATCTCTTTCTTTGCCCGTGTGAATTATGATTTCAAAGACAAGTACCTGTTCAGTGCGACGATGCGTGCCGACGGGTCTTCCAAGTTCAGCAAGGATAACAAGTGGGGCTATTTCCCTGCCGTATCGGCTGCCTGGCGTTTGGGAGAGGAAGAGTTCATCAAGAAACTGAACATCTTCTCCGACCTGAAGTTCCGCATCGGTTACGGTCTTGCCGGAAACAACCGTATCGGAAGCTACAATAGTCTGGCATTGCTTACTTCACTCAATACCGCGATGGGAGGACAGCTGGTGCCGGGATATGCTTCTACGCAGATTCCGAACGAAGACCTGAAATGGGAGGCAAACAAGACTTTCAACCTAGGAGTTGACCTTGGTTTCTTGGACCAGCGCATCACGATTTCGCCCGAGTTTTACATCAACCGGAGCAGCGACCTGTTGCTGAGCGCGCAATTGCCCTATTCTTCGGGCTATACCACGATGATGGTGAATGCCGGCGAAACGAAGAACGTAGGTGTGGACCTGACCATCAATACGGTCAACATCGCGAAGAAAGACTTCAACTGGACCACTACGCTGACCTTCTCACACTATAAGAACAAGGTGCTGGAACTGACCGGCGAACAGGTGCAGCTGTATGAAGCCCAGTTCGGGTACAACCAAAGCACGCACCGCATTGCCGTGGGCGAGCCGTTGGGACAATTCTACGGCTACGTGACCGAAGGCTTGTATCAGGTAAATGATTTCATTTATGATGCCGCTACACAGACGTATACGCTGAAGGACGGCGTGGCTTCTTCCGCCAATCAGATAGGTGTGCAGCCCGGACACTGGAAGTTTAAGGATTTGGATAAGAACGGAATCATTGACGAGAACGACAAGACCGTTATCGGCAATGCCACTCCGACTTTCTACGGCGGTTTGAACAATAACTTTACCTACAAAGGTTTCGACCTGAGTATCTTCCTTACGTATAGCTATGGCAACGATGTGCTGAATGCTACTAAGTTGATAAACAGTAAGGTGGGGCGGCAAAACAACAATGCATTGGACGTCATGAACAGTTCCAACCGTTGGATGACCGTCAATGCACAAGGCGAGGTGGTGACTGACCCCGATGAGCTTACGGCGATGAATGCAGGGAAGACGGTGGCTTCGTTCCGCGACAACGAAGAGGGGGACAAGTACATTCACTCATGGGGAGTAGAGGATGCTTCGTTCCTGAAGCTGACCAACATTACATTAGGATATAGTTTCCCCAAGAAGCTGATTACGAAACTCGGACTGAGCAAGCTGCGTCTGTATGCTACGGGATATAACTTGGCGACATGGACACCGTATAGCGGATTCGATCCCGAAGTGTCGAACATGCGCAGCCCGTTGACTCCGGGTGTGGATTTCGGCGCTTATCCGCGCAGCCGTTCGTTTATCTTCGGTGTGAACGTGGCATTCTGATTTAAGTAACAACAAATATGTGTCAGTTTAGAAACACAGATTAACGCGGATTTCCGCAGAGTATAATTTTAATAATCATTTCAATTTGTGTTAATCTGCGGAAATCTGCGTTTCTTCTTTGTACACTTTAATTTCAAATCTTGACGTAAAATGAAAAAGCATATATTCTATATGGCAATGGCGGCTCTTTCGCTGGCCGTCTTTTCCTCTTGCGAGGACACACTGACAGAGACTCCCGATTCCAGCTACGATAAGGATTCGTTCTTCGAGTCGGAAGCCAACGCCGATATGGCGGTGATGGGCATTTACAGTTCCATATCCGACTATCGCCACTATGGATGGTACGAGATGGCGGGGCAGGCATCCGATGATATGTATTACACCTCCCGTACCCATTCCGACAATACGATACACGATATGGTGCACTATCGGGTCACTTCCACTAATGAATGGGTAGAATGGCTTTGGCAATTGAAATACCAGGGCATCGACCGTGCCAATATGGCGATAGACGGTATTGTGAATATGCCCGGGTATGCCGAGAGCGAGAACCTGCAGGAGCTGGATGCCGAAGCCCGTTTCTTGCGTGCTTTCCTGGCTTTCGACCTGATAAAGTATTGGGGCGATGTGCCGTTCAAGACTACTTATACGTCCAATTATGAGGACGCTTTCGGCGCACGGGTAAGCCGCGAAGAGATTTACGACCAGATTATCGAAGACTTGAACTTTGCCAAGGAACACCTGCCATGGGCAGATGCAAGCTCCAGCCCCGAACGGGCAACACAGGGAGCGGCGCGAGCCATGCTGATGCGTGTCTACCTGCAACGTGCCGGCTATAGCCTGCAAATGGACGGGCAGATGACCCGGCCGGACGATACCAAGCGTGCCGAATACTTCAATGCCGTGATTAGCGAATGGGAAGCCATTCAGGCTAACGGGTATCATGATTTTTATAGCGGAGGTTATGAACAATTGTTCCGTAATTTTTCGCAAGATGTGCTGAACTCGCAGGAAAGTATCTTCGAAATAGCTTTCTTCCACCAGCAGGGAGCACGCAACGGTGGAGCGTGGGGCATCTACAATGGTCCTTCGGTAGCTGAAGTGCAGGGAGTGCCTACTTCGGAGATGGCGAACTACATGGGACGTGCCAACGGGTTCTTTATTGTGGTGCCCGAATGGCGTGACTTCTTCGAGGAAACCGATGTGCGCCGCGATGTAAGCATCTGTACGTATCGTTTCATTTGGAATACGGACAGCATGAAACACGTGAAGCAGGAACGTAATGCCGGTTCGTGGTATCCGGGCAAATGGCGCCGCGAATGGATGCCTACCGAAACATGGAACAAGAACATGAATTACGGTGATGTGAATTATTGCGTGTTGCGCTATGCCGATGTGGTGCTGATGGCGGCGGAAGCTTACAATGAAACAGGGAATACCACCGAGGCGTGGAACTTGCTGAACCGCGTGCGTGCCCGTGCAGGGGCTACGGAATATACCGATGCCAATTATGAAGAACTGATGGCAACCCGTAAGGCGACACACGACCTGACCTTCATCGATGATGGTTCGGCACAGGGACGTTTCCGTACGGCACTCTATTGGGAACGTGGCTTCGAGCTGGCTTTCGAAGGAGAGCGCAAGTTCGATCTCATCCGCTGGGGTGTGTTGGGAGATGCACTCCGCCTGTTCGGTTCGCAAAGCTCGGTCAACCGGGGTACGAATGCCGCTTATCCGGCATACCAGAACTTCGTGGACGGCAAGAACGAATTGCTCCCCATCCCGTTGGTAGAAATACAAAGCAACCCGAATTACGAAGGAAAGAATAATCCGGGATACTGATATAAATGAAGAATGAAGAATTAAGAATGAAGAATGCCATACGGTCAACGTGATTCTTCATTCTTCATTCTTAATTCTTTATTTTAGTAGGTTTCATATAAGTTTTACTGTTCGGCGGAAGCCTTGTCTTTTTTTGATGAGGCTTCTGTTGGTTTATTACAACAACAATGTTTGAAACGCAGATTCACGCGGATTCTTTTGATTTACTTTTTTTCGATTTACGAAGTACGATTTAAAGCTCAAATAGTAGATAGTAAATTGTCAAATCGTAAATTAAATTTACTATTTTTCGATTTACGAAGTACGATTTAAAGCTTAAATAGTAGATAGTAAATTGTCAAATCGTAAATTAAAAGAATCTGCGATAATCCGCGTTTCTTTAGAATTGCTATACCTAACCACATACATAAAAGAAATGAATACAATCAAAACCATGAAGACTTTTTGCCTGATTTGCCTTTGTCTATGGGCAAACCTGATGCGGGCACAAGTGCTCGACCGGAGTGCTTTCGAGTTGCTGAACCTGGACTATCCCGGTCTGGAGAAAGTAAAGACGGCTTGCGATGCGGGCGATACGCTCCGTGCCGCCGAAGAATTGTTGGCGTATTACCGCTCGCGGACGGGTGTGTCTACGCCCGACCTGGACTTGGAACATCTTTCGCTCAGCGAGCGCGAACGTGGCTGGGCGGACGATGCGCTGGAACATACTTTCTACGTGCACGACGGATACCAGCCTCCGTTCAATTACGGGAAAGACATCGACTGGCGCTATTGGCCCGTGCAGGACAATGAATTGCGCTGGCAATTGCACCGCCACAAATGGTTTACACCCATGGGAAAGGCTTACCGCCTGACGGGAGATGAGAAGTATGCCCGCGAGTGGGCGCTTCAGTATGCCGACTGGATAAAGAAGAATCCTTTGGTGGAGATACCAAAGGCACTTTATGAGTTGCAGGACGATGCCGAGGGCGAGGCGGAGAATGTGCGTTTCGCCTGGCGTCCGCTGGAGGCGAGCCACCGCTTGCAGGACCAGATTAACCAGTTCCTGCTCTTCCTGCCTTCGCCTTCGTTTACGCCGGCTTTCCTCACCCAGTTCCTAAGCAATTACCACCGCCATGCCCTGCACGTGATGCGCAACTATTCGGCAGAGGGCAACCACCTGCTTTTCGAGGCGCAACGGGTGCTCTATGCAGGGGCTTTCTTTCCCGAATTTAAGGAAGCTGCAGGATGGCGCAAGAGCGGCATCGATATCCTGAACCGTGAAATCAAGAAGCAGGTTTATCCTGACGGAGGGCAATACGAACTGGACTTGCATTACCACCCGGCGTGCATCGACATCTTCTGCAAGGCATTGCGTATGGCGGACGTGAACGGTTTCCGGTCGGAGTTCCCGCAGAGCTACACGGACACCATTGAGTCGATGATTGTGTTCTACATGAACCTCTGCTTCCCCGATTATACGAATCCTTGCTTCAGCGATGCCAAGCGGGGCAGCCGGAAAGGGGATATTGCCCGATACAAGGCTTGGGCGAAACTCTTCCCCGACAATGCCCAAATCCGGTATTTTGCCACCGAAGGAAAGGAAGGGCTTCCGCCTGCCAACCTCTCGAAAGGCTTCCTCGATTCGGGCTTCTTCGCCTTCCGGAACGGGTGGGGGAAGGATGCCACGGTGATGGTCATCAAAGCCGGACCGGCGGGAGAATGGCATAGCCAGCCCGATAACGGCACGTTCGAGCTTTGGGTGCAAGGCAAGAACATGTTCCCCGACTCAGGTTCGTATGTGTACGAAGGCAATGAGGAAGTGACCCGCCTGCGCAACTGGTTCCGCCGCACCGCTTCGCACAATACCCTGACGCTGGACGGGAAGAACCTGGAAGACCGCGTATCGCACACGAAAAGCTGGCAACCCGAAGGCGAGGTGCAATCCTTGGTCACCGAGCACGAGAGTTATAAGGGATTGACTCACCGGCGCACGTTCTTCTTCATCGAAGGTTCGTACTTCGTAATAGTAGATGAGGCACTGGGCGATGCTACGGGCACCGTCAACCTGAACTGGCACCTGTGTGACGGAAAGGTGAATATCGACCCCGAACACCTGGCGCTTTCGTCTGCTTTCGAGGGCGATGTGCAGGTCAAGCTCCAGTGCTTCGCACCCCGCCATACCGTGCTGAAGGAGGAAGAAGGCTGGTATTCCACCGCTTACCGCCAGCGCACCGAGCGTACCTCCGTATCGCTGAACACCCCGAAGGCATCGGAACCCTTGCGCTATATCACCGTCATCTGTCCCTACCGCTTGCCCGAAGGGGAACCGAAGATAAAGGCACGCTTCGCAGGGGAGTCTCGCATTGAGGTTTCGGTAGACGGGCAGAAGCGCACGCTTGCTTATTGATAGCTCTAGTTGCTTATGCGTTACAATTGTTACAATTACAGTTAATTTGAATTGACTTCCCAATGGAAGAAACAGAGGTTATAAAATTATATAGTATATATATTATATTATAATATATATACTATATAATTTTTAATGTATCACTCGTTCCGTCCGTTGCGCTTACATGAAAAACAATTTCGATTAACTGTAATTGTAACAATTGTAACGCTTGATGCGTAGCTATATGCGCAGCCCCACGCATATACTTTCGCGGGCTTGCGCATCTATATGCGTGTGTGTCTGCAAATAAAAAGTAAAGAAAGTGTACGGTTATTCATATTTTTTCTTACTTTTGGGAAAAATAGAAACACAAAATGAAATTACAGCCTATTCGGAATCTAATCGCAGGGATCGTATGCCTCGTTTGGTTTTGCACCGGGATGCAGGGGCAGGTTTCGTTTGCCCATATCGGACTGGAGGACGGTTTGTCGCAAAGCACCGTGCTTAGCATTACCCAAGACGTACAAGGCAATATGTGGTTTGCCACGTTTAATGGAGTAAACCGTTTCGACGGATACGATTTTACCGTCTATCGTCACGAGACCGGGAATGCCGGAAGCATTGGCGATAACATGGTGTATGCCGTCAAGGCAGACGGTAAAGGAGGCGTATGGGTAGGTACGAATAACTGGCTTTCGTATTACGATGCGGACAGGGATGCTTTCCGCAATTACCGTTGCCCTCAGAAAGAAGAAGATGTCCGGGTGATGCAAATCGCCGATGTGGACGATAGCCGTTTGTTGGTCAATACGTCCGCCGGATTGTATGTGTTTCATGTAGCGGATACATCTTTTGTGCAGTCCGGATTGCCCGCTGATTTGTTCCGGTTGAAAGCTACGGCGATATACCGTAGCAAAGATTCTTTGTACATAGGAGCCAAAGACGGATTGTGGATGTATTCATTCGCATCGCGGACATTGGAGCATCTTCATGCTTTGCCTTTGGGAAGAAAGGAAATCTTGACTTTATTGCAACACGGCAATCACCTTTGGATAGGAACCGAAGGCGACGGGCTTTACCGCATGGATAGGACTACACGTGAATTGCGTCATTATACGGCAGGAGGACCGGACGGATTAAGTTCTAACTTCGTGCGTTCGTTGGCTCTTGACGCCCGGAACCGGTTATGGGTGGGGACATTTACTTCGCTGGATATTTACGATGAGGCAACCGGAAGGTTTCAGGTATATACCAGCAACCGCCGCCAGAACCGGAGCCTTTCGCAAAGCTCTATCCGGAGCATCTTTATGGACTCGCAGGGAGGCATGTGGCTGGGTACTTACTTTGGCGGATTGAATTACTATCATCCGCTTCGTGAGCGTTTCCGCCATATCCGTTTCTCGCCCGAAGGAAATTCGTTGAATGATAATGTCATCGGTTGCATCACCGAAGACCGTAAGGGGAATCTGTGGATAGGGACGAATAACGGGGGTGTGAATTATTACGATATCCGTTCCGGGGAATATACTTATTATACCAAGGAACAAGGGCTTGGCTCGAACGATGTGAAGGCCATCTATGTAGACGAACAGGCCGGTAAAGTGTATATCGGCACCCATACGGGAGGGTTGAACATTCTCGACCGCCGTACGGGCAGGATTGAAAGCCTGATGCCGGAAACTACTAGGCTAACCAATATGAATGTATTCGCCATCCAGCCGTGTGCCGACGGCCGTCATTTATGGATTGGCACGTTAGAAGGACTGGTGCATTTCGATAAGGCGACGAAAACGTTTTCGGACATCAAGGGGAATGTTTCATTGGGTGTGAAACGTATCCGTACTTTACTGCTTGACCGGGAGAACCGTTTGTGGGTAGGCGGCGAAGACGGATTGGCGGTATGTTCCGGTAAAGGAGATTCGCTCTCTTCGGTCAGAATGGTGAGCGGCGAATCTGCTTTTGAATCGGCTACGGTTTACGGTGTATTCGAGGCTTCGGACGGTGATATATGGATTGCGACCCGTAACGGTTTGTATGGCTTTTCAGCTGGAAGAGATAGTGTCGTGCATTATTCGGTGGCAGACGGTATGCCCGATGCCATCGTATATGGTGTGTTGGAGGATGAGAAACACCGGTTGTGGATTAGTACGGATAACGGGCTTTCCTGTTTCGATCCGGAAAGCCGGAAGTTCAGGAACTTTACGGATGTGGATGGCCTGCAGAGCAATCAGTTTACTCCCTATGCCTGTTGTCTGGCTTCATCGGGCGAGATGTATTTCGGAGGCATCAACGGCATTACGGCTTTCCATCCCGAACGTCTTCAGGACAATCCATACGCTCCGCGAGCGGTCATATCCGAGCTGAGATTGTTCGGCGATCCGGTTCATCCCAATGACCAGACCGGCATCTTGCAGAAGCATATCAGCCTGACGGACCGGATAACCTTAAATCATAAGCAGTCTTCTTTCGCATTGAGCTTTGTCGTGTCGAATTACATAGCCGATAAGCACAATACGTTTGCCTATAAATTGGACGGATATGACAAGCGCTGGTTTGTTGTAGACGATAACCAGCGGTGGGCGACGTATGCTAATTTGCCTCACGGTACGTATAATTTCCTGGTAAAGGTAGCCAATAACGACGGCAAGTGGTGTGACGAGGTGACCAGCCTGGAGATAAAGGTACTTCCGGCATGGTATCAGACATGGTGGGCGATTGCGTTGTTCGCATTGATGATAATAGGTGTCATAACTCTAGTCATCCGTTTTTACTGGGAACGGGCAGATAAGGTGCGCCAGAAAGAATTGCAGGAGGTGAAAACACGCTTTTTCATCAATATTTCTCACGAATTACGTACACCGCTTACGCTGATAGTGGCTCCCTTGCAGGACTTGCTGGACAAGGTGACAGATAAATGGGTACGTAGCCAGCTGGAATACATGAAACGCAATACCGACCGGTTGTTGCATTTGGTCAACCAGTTGATGGATTATCGGAGAGCAGAGAAAGGGGTATTCGAATTGCGTGTCAAATGCATCAATGTCGGTCAGATTGTGGAAAAGAATTTCCGTTACTATGAACCGCTGGCACGTAAGAAGCACATTGATTATAACTTGCGTTCGGAACTGGGTGGTCGGCAGGTATGGTGTGATGCCAGTTATATCGAACTGATATTGAACAATCTTCTGTCTAATGCTTTCAAATATACGAACGACGGACAAAGTATTTTCGTCAACTTGAAGGCGGCAGGTGATGACTTGCTTTTGCAGGTACAGGATACGGGGGTAGGGATTCCCGTCAATAAGCAGGCGAAGATATTCGAACGCTTCTATCAAGTGGAAAGCGAGCACATCGGAAGCGGCATCGGGCTTTCGCTGGTGCAGAAACTGGTAGAGTTGCATCACGGGCGGATAGAAGTGGACAGTGCGGTGGGCAAGGGTAGTTGTTTTTCCGTTTACTTGCCTTTATCGCGGGAAGCCTATGCCGAAGAGGAATTGTCCGGAGGAACACAACAGGAGGAGCCGGTCTATTCTACCAATGCGCGGGATATGTATATCGTAGATACGGAAGAGGCACTGGAACCGGCAGAATCCGATGTGGATACAGACCGGAAAGAAACCATACTGGTGGTGGAAGACAACGATGAAATCCGGCACTATATGAGTCGCGGATTGGAACGCTTCTTTATCGTTAAGGAAGTGGAAAACGGAGAAGAGGCGGTAGAGCTGCTGAAAACCGAAGAAATCAGTCTGATCCTAACGGATGTGATGATGCCCGTTATGGACGGTATACAGTTGTGCAAATATGTAAAACAGAACCTGAAGACTTGTCACATTCCCGTCATTATCCTTTCTGCCAAGGCAGAGGTAAAAGATCAGTTGGACGGCCTGCAAGTAGGGGCAGACGATTACATAGCCAAGCCTTTTTCTCTCTCGGTGGTAGTAATGAAAATCAAAAACATTCTTCGTACCCATTATCGTGCCATCGAGCATTATTCAAAATCATTGGAGATAGAACCTGAAAAGATTGCCTTGAACCGGCTGGATGAGGAATTCCTGTCGAAGGCGGTCTCGGTGGTAGAAAAGAATCTGGAAAAGCCTGATTTCTCTGCCGATGACTTTGCGCTGGAAATGGGCATGAGCCGTTCTTCGCTCCACCTCAAGATGAAGGGCATAACGGGAGAGTCTACAACAGAATTTATCCGGAAAATACGCTTTAACCAAGCGTGCAAATTATTGAAAGAAGGAAGGTACAACGTGGCGGAGATAAGCACGATGGTAGGTTTCAGCACCCCTTCGTATTTCTCTACCAGTTTTAAGAAATACATAGGTTGTATGCCTTCTGAATATGCCAAGGGTGGGGCTGTTCAACAAAAATGAAAGTTTTTTCTACAGGAATGAAATTGTTTTGACGGGATTGAAACTCCTTTCCACATAAGAGAAACCGAAGTTGGCTGCATCGTTTTACTTTTGCGGTGATAAGAATTTAATAGTAACAGCTGACTTTATTGTAATAGTATGAAGACAATTTCTATTCCTGTGTTGGGTATGGCTCTGGTTATCGGAGTATGTGCCTGTAGTGAGAAACCTTCGGTGCAATCGGATGAATGGGTGACTCATGCCCTGGATGTAGCATCCTGCCAGTTGAAACAGACGGCTTCTGATTTGGGTGATTCCACTCTTATGCCCCGTTCGCTTTGGACGGGTTATTCGATGGATTTTCTGGTCCGTCAATTGCAACGCGATCCGGCTACGTTTCAAGATTCCTTGTTGGCGCCTCCGCCAGCCGATAAGTTGGGGAAACTTCGTTTATGTTCGATAAGAGACTGGACAAGCGGATTCTTCCCCGGAAGCTTGTGGTACACGTATGAATTGACCGGTGATGAAGAACTGAAGAAGTATGCCATTCAGTACACGAACATGCTGTATCCGATATCGGATGCAAAAGATACCCACGATGTCGGTTTCATGATTAATTGCAGTTACGGGAATGCGTTGCGGCTGGCTCCGAACGATACCATCAAGAATGTATTAGTAAAGACCGCCGATAACCTGTGTGCCCGTTTCGACCCCCAGATAGGTTGTATCCGTTCGTGGGATTTCGGGTATTGGAATTTCCCGGTCATCATTGATAATATGATGAACTTGGATTTGCTGTTCAGTGCGAGCCGGTTGACCGGCAACCCTAAATATAAAGAGGTAGCAGTCCAACATGCGCTTACCACGATGAAGCATCATTTCCGTCCCGACTATACATCGTATCACTTGGTAAGCTATAACGACGACGGTACCGTGCAATACCGGATGACTCATCAGGGCAAGAACGACGAATCGGCATGGGCACGTGGACAAGGTTGGGCGGTATACGGATATACGTCCTGTTATCGGGAAACCAAAGATACCGTGTTCTTGAATCAGGCGGTCAAGGTAGCAGATATGATTATGAAACGGGTGAACACCAGCGATTTGGTTCCGTATTGGGATTTCGATGCGCCAGTAGAGAAAGATACGCCGCGTGATGCTTCGGCAGCTGCGGTCATCGCTTCGGCATTTTTAGAACTGAGTACGATGGTGCCCGATGGAGAAAGGTATTTCGATTATGCGCAGAAACAATTGGAAAGCTTGTCGGGCAAAGATTATCTGGCGCAAAAAGGCACTAACAAAGGTTTCGTCCTGATGCATTCTACCGGTTCTTTGCCGCACGGCTCGGAAATTGATACGCCTCTTAACTATGCCGATTATTATTACCTGGAAGCGATGAAGCGTTATCTGGACATCAAGGAAGGAAACGGTTTGGCTGCATCGGAAGCATTAGCCGAAAAGAAATGAACATATAGTTGTGAATTATCCTTAATAAAAGAAATACGATGAGAGTAATTATTGAATCAGATTATCAGGCTCTTTCCGAATGGGCAGCTAATTATGTAGCCCAAAGAATCAATCAGTTCCAGCCATCTTCCGAACGTCCTTTTGTATTGGGCTTGCCTACGGGCTCTTCCCCATTGGGCATGTATAAGGCGCTGATTGAACTGAACCGAGAGGGAAAGGTGTCTTTCCGCAATGTGGTGACTTTCAATATGGATGAATACGTGGGTCTTCCCGAATCGCATCCGGAAAGCTACCATTCGTTTATGTTCAACAACTTTTTCAACCATATTGACATTCCGAAGGAAAACATCCATATCCTGAACGGGAACGCTTCCGACTTGGAGGCTGAGTGCGGGAATTATGAAAAGCAGATTGCTTCGTATGGGGGCATCGACCTGTTTGTGGGCGGCATCGGTCCCGATGGCCACATCGCGTTCAACGAGCCGGGTTCTTCCCTGACTTCGCGTACCCGTGTGAAGACGCTGACCACCGATACGATTGTGGCAAATTCGCGTTTCTTCGATAACGATGTGGACAAGGTTCCCAAGACTGCGCTGACCGTAGGGGTGGGCACGGTAATGGACGCCAAAGAGGTACTGATCCTTTGCAACGGGCACAATAAGGCGCGTGCCTTGCATCATGCCGTTGAAGGAAGCGTAACGCAGATGTGGACCATCAGTGCCTTGCAGATGCACCGCCACGGCATCATCGTATGCGATGAGGCGGCTACGGACGAACTGAAAGTGGGCACATACCGCTACTTCAAGGACATCGAGCGCAACAACCTGTAATCCATTATCCATTATTAATTGTTAATTGTTAATTATAGCCATGAGAACCAATTTGAGTTCGCAGATATCCCTTAACAGGGTGTCTACCCGATATTACAAGCCGGAGAATACGATTGACCGCTCCGTGCTGACCCGTTTTGAAAAAATCCCTACCAACATCTATGAAACAGTAGACGAAGGCGTGAAGTGCATAGCCGATGAGGTTATCCGCAAGATACAGGAACGCCAGCATGACGGCAAGTTCTGTACGTTGGCTTTGGGCACGGGGGCTTCGCTCCGTCCGCTTTACGCCGAACTGGTGCGCCGCCATAAGGAAGAA
>NZ_NFKD01000056.1:0-31210 GCF_002160215.1 Bacteroides sp. An19
AACCACAACGTCAACATACAGGTTCAACAAAACTATAGCGACTGTCACTATGAATCCAATAGTAACAGTCGCTATCATTATATAGATATTTAATGACTGTAGTTTATCGAATGCTTACGTTTGTATCTGAGAAGCGAAGATATCGGTAATGTCAGGAGACACAGTTATTATGTGAGAAACACAGAAAAATTACAATAAAAATGGCACATAGAGTGATTATCGTCTGTCATCTCCATATGCCATTTTATGTTTTAGGGACATTTACTGAATATCCCCAAATAGGAATTGTCGTTTAATTCATTCAATTTATGGCTTCAAATGTGCATAAATAGTCTCTGTTTATTCTTCAACAGCAGTCTCTACGGTTTCCATCTGAGCACCTTCTACAAAATCAGTTTCACCGCTTGATACCAGCAGATTGTACCATTGAATCAGCTTTTTGATATCACTGGTATGAACACGGTCACGGTCATAATTGGGTAATACTGCCGCCATAAACCCGTGCAGCTCGTCACTGGATGCTTTCTTATAATTGAACTGCACTTCAGCACCATTTTCTTTTTTCTTTACCGATTCGAGCACAGTAGCCAATGGCACTTCTTCAGCATCGGTGTACATAGCAATATCGCCCAACGAAATCACTTTATCACTGGCATAGACCGGCATTCTTTTCTTATCTGCGATATTTTCAACAATCAACATATTTTTAGCCTGAGAAATCAGCTTATACAGTCCCGGTTTTCCCGAGATTGCCAAAATAGTTTTCAACATACGAGTTTCTAATTAGTTTAATAATTTATTTTAATAGGACAAAAATACAATACACGACCGACATACACAAACTTTATCCGTTACCTTTTATCATTTTTTCTAAAGTTTCCTGCAAATCGTCTAATTGAAGATTTAACGGACGACTCCCGTCATTGAATATGATAAAGTCTGAGCGATCCTGCTTGGCTTTATCATCCATCTGAGCTACTATCCGCTGACGTATTTTCTCTTCGGTTGTACTGTCACGCAACATGACCCGACGAATTCGAAGTTCTACCGGAGCATACACCATGACAACCTTATCTACAATGTTGTCGAATCCCGACTCAAAAAGGATAGCCGACTCTAATGCCACAATCTCACATCCGGTTTGCAAATCCGCCCATTTCAGAAAGTCAGCCTTTACCTGCGGATGGACAATGGCATTAATTTGCCCGGCATGACAAGAATCGGCAAACAGGTAATTTGCCAGCAAAGGCTTATTAAGTGTGCCGTCACTCTTGTAAACCTCTTTTCCAAGCAATGCTGTCAGCCTCCGGCGAATCCCTTCATCAGAAAGCATCAGACGTTTTGCTTCCGAATCGGTATTATAGACCGGAATTCCATAGTGTTCTGTCAACAAGCGGGAAACATACGATTTTCCGCTCCCAATTCCTCCGGTAATACCTATCTTCACCATTCGGTTTCCTCCCCCGATGTCTGCTCTATTAAATAATCGACCGAAGCTGGCGTAATACGGACATGACTGACATAATCGGGAGAAGTCTTTAGAGTCAGCGGAAGTTTGTCACTCTTGGCCCGAATGATATCCTCATAAGTAACACCAATAAAAAAGTCGTCTGATGTGGCATCCTTGAAATGCGCCAAACCTACTTGAAACGTCACCTGTACTTTCGAAGGGAAAGTACGCAGCACCTTATCGGCAGGGAAATTAATGCCCACAATCGGCACCTCTACGGTTTTTTCGGAATACATATCGACATACACCAGCAGGTCGTCGTATGCCGGAACAAACTTCACTCCTTTAATCTTCTGCAACATTACCCGCTGGTTCAAAGTATCCGTTACATTTTGCAGATGCACTTTCTCGGTATAAGCAGCCGTCAATGTATCGAGCACTTCTTCGGGGGCATATGCGATGACCGAATCGGGAGAAAAACCTATGTGGGAAATATAATACTGCAAGCCGGCACTTACTTCACCTGCCAGCCTGACAGGAACTTTCTTCGCCTTGCCCATCGTGTAAATAAAATCAAGCGTATCCGGACGTACCGAAAGCAGATGGGTAGAGACGTTCAATTGCGCCGAAATCTTCTTCAACAGATCTGCCGAAGAAATATGCACATGCGCCCCCCGGTCCTTATAGTCGTTAAAGTCAAACGAAATAGGGAAAAAGGTTCTGCCCAGCATATAGTTCAGCAAGACTGTCCCCCGGTCTTCCACCCTTACCCGCACATCGCCTGGCAGTTCGGATGTCAACACAGCTTCTTTCGGGACGTTTTTCAAGCGTAAAGGCACCTTAAATTCTGTCTGATAGACATCATCCAGTGTCTGCAACATCCAAAAAGCGAAAGAGACCAAGACAAAAAACAAGAAGACCAGACTCTCCTTGCACTTATCGCTAAGCAAGAATTTTCTGATCTTCCGTATTCCCTGTCTATAATATTGCTGTATGTTCTTTACATCGAACATAGATCCGTCTCTTATTTATTGTTTGCAGCCTGTGTATCAGCGTAAATAGAGTTCTTGTCTACTTTCAGTTTTACACTCGGAGCCACTTCTACAATAACAGCATTGTCTTCTATTTCTTTAATCTTCCCATAAATACCTCCGGCTGTAACGACCGACTGTCCTACCTCCAGGTTTTTGCGGAAGTTTGCTATTTCCTTCTGCTTCTTGTTTTGGGGACGAATCATAAAGAAATACATAATAGCAAAAATTGCTACCATCATAATCAGGAAAGAGTAGTCGCCTCCTCCTTGTGCTGCCATAAATACAGTTAACAAATTCATAATTATCTTTTCTTGGTTAATAAAATATCAGCAGACAAATATATCAATTTTTTGTCAGCTTGTTTTCCTTTTTCAATTGATTAACAATTCCATCCAGTGTGCCATTAATAAATCCGCCACTTTTGGGAGTGCTATACAATTTGGCTATCTCCACATATTCATTCAACGATACATTGACCGGAATGTTGGGGAAAGTCAGTATCTCGGCTAGTGCAACCTGCATAATCACCACATCCATTGCGGCAACCCGTTTCAGGTCCCAATTTTTCGAATGTTCACTAATCAGGTGACGGTAATAATCGGCATTCAAAATGGTACGACGGAAAAGACGGCGCGCATAGTCTTTGTCTTCATCGTCTTTGAATTCGGGCAACAGTTCCTGCTTGTCCCCGTTTTCGGGGGCAAAACGTTTGATGGTCTTGAGCACGAATGTATCGACAATCTCCTTGTCATCGTTCCAATACAAGCTCTGGTCTTCCAGCACTTCATCCAATGCCTGATTGTTGAAAATTACCTTCTTATACAGCTTCCGCCATACTTCACGGTCATCTTCATACGAAGAAACTTCGCTTGCCATGTATTCCTTATATATATCACTTTGCATAATCTGCTCGCACAAACTCTTGATGAACTCGCCCTCGTTCTCCCATGTTTTCTTCTGAGAATTGACAAATTCATTCAGCTGCCTGTTCACTTCCAGTTGCGCGATAAATCGGTTGTCTACAAATTTTGTGTTAGGATTCAAGTCTTCCGGCGTGGGAGCAAGCTTGTGCCTGGCAGCATCCAGCCGCCTGCTGGCATACCGCGTCACTTCTACCATCAAAAGCAAAAGATAGTTGTACAGATCATACGCCTTGGACAAACTGAAGAACAACTCCTTTTCTGCAGTATCCAAATTTTTCCCGCCATTCTGATAATAAGCGTAGATTATCTGAACCACCTTCAAACGAATAAGAACTCTGTTAATCATACTAATTATTATAACTATGTCACATTATGAGGTGCAAAAATAATGATTTTCATCCATACACTCCAAATAAAGTACGCATTTTTACTGTTTTTTTCTGTTTATAGATATTTTAAGACATAGTTCCTTGGCTTTTTGCAGAAAATTCAGCAATTTTGGCATCGGAATTTTAGATTTTACAGACAATGGAAGAAGTTAAGAAGAATACGATGACTGAAATAGACAAAGAAATCGTTTTTACGAAAGCTATCAAAGCCGGGAAAAGAATCTATTATTTGGATGTGAAGAAAAGCAGAAGAGGTGAAATGTTTCTCGCCATCACGGAAAGCAAGAAAGTCGTAACAGGTGAAAGGGAAATGTCGCAGGTCAGCTTTGAGAAGCATAAGATATTCCTTTATAAAGAAGATATTGAAAAATTCATGGATGGGCTTCATGAAGTAATCCGGTACATCGAGCGTGAGCAGGGACCGATTGTAGGAGAAAGCCACATCGCTGAAAACACCGACCTCAGAGGCAACGCAATCCTGAATGAGCCGCTAAAGACAGAAGACATCAAAATCGACATCGATTTTTAATAACCAGAGGTACACCCGCTTTTTGGTCAACGGATATATATTCACCAGCCAATGAAAATATCTACCCGGGCAGGTGAAGATATATTCTTGACCCATTGAAGTATATCTTCAATAAAAGACGAAAACATTTCGTTCAAGAAAAATAGTCCATACGCTTGCAATATCAAAGAATATCACTACCTTTGCACCGCTTTTTCAATTTCATCGTTGTGACATTGACGCATCGTGTGATGGTGAATTAAGCAAAGATATCACTTAATTTAGAGTAACACAAAATTTATCAAACATGAAATCAATTGACATTACAGGTTCTTTAAGAACAGAAACAGGCAAGAAGGCTACCCACGCTTTGCGTAAGAACAGTCAAGTTCCATGCGTATTGTACGGCATGAAGAAAGACGAAAACGGTCTGCCCGTTGCCACTCCTTTCACTGTTACGGTAGAAGGTTTGCGCAAACTGGTTTACACTCCGCATATCTATGTAGTAAACTTGAACATCGACGGACAGGTTTACAATGCAATCATGAAAGATATCCAGTTCCACCCCGTAACTGATGCTATCCTGCACGTTGACTTCTATCAAATCAACGAAGAAAATCCGATTGTAATGGAAGTTCCGGTTCAATTGGATGGTCTGGCTGAAGGTGTGAGAGCCGGTGGTAAACTGGTACTGCAAATCCGCAAGTTGAAAGTGAAAGCTTTGTACAACAATATGCCCGAACGTGTGGTTATCAATGTTACCAACTTAGGACTGGGCAAAACCATCAAAGTCGGTGAATTGCACTACGACAATATGGAAATCCTCAATGCCAAAGAAGCTGTGGTATGTGCTGTCAAATTGACCCGTGCCGCACGTGGTGCTCAGGCTGCCGCTGCAAAATAATCCTGTAAACCACTAAAAGTACAAATCCACTTTCAATGAAATATTTGATTGTAGGTCTGGGAAATATCGGTGACGAATATCACGAGACCCGACACAACATAGGATTTATGGTATTGGACGCTTTAGCTAAAGCGTCCAATATTGTTTTCAAGGACGGACGTTACGGAGCTACGGCATCACTATCGCTGAAAGGCAGGCAACTTATTCTGCTGAAACCATCCACTTACATGAACCTAAGTGGAAATGCAGTCCGATACTGGATGCAACAAGAAAAAATTCCATTAGAAAACGTCCTCATCGTAGTAGATGATCTGGCACTCCCATTAGGAAGCTTACGCCTGAAAGGCAAAGGAAGTGATGCCGGCCATAACGGACTGAAACACATAGCCGCCATACTAGGCACACAAAACTATGCAAGACTACGGTTCGGTATCGGCAATAACTTCCCGAAAGGAGGACAGATAGATTATGTATTGGGACACTTCGATGAAGAAGAACGGAAAATTCTTCCCGAACGGATCAGTACAGCGGAAGAAATCATCAAAAGTTTCTGTCTTGCCGGATTGAACATCACCATGAATCAATTTAATAATAAATAAGTATAAAAGGAGGCAGAGCATCCGTTTATACTTACCCCTCTGACTTCTTTAATACTTTAATACTAAAACAGAACGACCTATGCCTGAAGCAAGAATAGACAAATGGATGTGGGCTGCCCGCATATTCAAGACCCGCACCATCGCCGCCGAGGCTTGTAAAAAAGGAAGAATACACATCAACGGGGCACAAGCAAAACCTTCCCGTATGGTCAAGCCGGGAGATGTCATTCAAGTAAAAAAACCGCCCGTTACCTATTCTTTCAAAGTATTGCAGGCGATAGAGAAACGCGTAGGAGCCAAACTGGTTCCCGAAATTATGGAAAATGTCACGACACCTGACCAATATGAATTACTGGAAATGAGTAAGATAAGCGGGTTCGTCAATCGTGCTAAAGGTACAGGAAGACCAACCAAAAAAGACCGTCGTGAATTGGACGACTTCTTTATGCCCGAATATAATGATGACTTCGACTTTGATTTCGATGACGAAGATTCGGACGATGAGGAATAAAAACATAGAGGCATAAAGCACAGAGCACGTAAGACTCTAAACTTTATGCCTCTATTGCCTGTTACAGATTTGCCTTGATGGCTTCAATCAATTCCTGATACTCGGCATCCGACAAGTAAACCTTTCCCGGATTCATCTGGAAAGTTCCTCCATAATCCGGACCATCTACATATTTGGGTGCCAAATGAAAATGCAAATGCGACAACTTGTCGCTGTATGCTCCATAATTGATTTTCTCAGGATGGAATGCCTTTTGCATGGCACGGGTCACACGTACCACGTCTGCCATAAATGCATTACGGTCTTCATCGCTCAACTCATTCAAGTCATTTACATGATCTTTATATGCCACCAGACAACGTCCGCGATAAGTTTGTTCTTTAAACAAGAAAACACGCGAAACACTCAGCGGAGCAATTTCAATCATCAAATTGTGCAACGTCTCATTGTTCTGACAATAGAGACAATCTTTCGGATCACTTTTCATACTTCTTTTTATATTTAATAATTATAAAATAATGGTTTTATCCTTCTGCCGCAAACAATCGTTTCAAATTCGCTTCTTCACCTACCACCCAGACAATATCATTTTCACTTAAAGGTAAATGTACGTCAGGAGCACGAAGCACATTCTCCCCAGACGACTCTACCCCTACTACCAGACAATGATATTTCGACCGCACACCACATTCAATAATATTTTTCCCGACAAAGGGAGAATCTTTATCCACAATAAACTGCTTCAACAACATTTCATGCCTTTCAAACTCCCCGTCATCAGAGGTACGCATCGCCTTCATTGCCATTGAAGAGAAAAACGACAACTGTTCATCGGTACCAATAATCTGTAACGTATCTTCTGGAAAAATACGCGATGCGCCATCAGGGATATTCAACCGTCGGTTGCCTCGTATGATAGATGCCACATGCACACCGTATTTTTTCCCTAAATCCAGTTCTTTCAGCGTGTGTCCGACCCATTCCGAATCAGGAGACACCACAAAATCACTCAAGTGTAAATCCCTGTCAAGCAACTTGCCGGCATACGACGGACGCTTGCCGCCCAAATATTCCTGCTGCATCTCTTTCGAACGCAAATTCATCACAAACGTACGCTCCAGCACAATAGACTGCTTTTTAAGGAAACGCGAAAAGACCATAGCACATACCAGCAAGATAGCTATCCCCATCATCAACGCCACCGATGTGTGAAACAAGCGTTCGATTACAGACACGATAAATCCTGCAGCTATAATAACCCTGAAGACAACTAAAGAAATCAACAAGGCATGATTGAAACGATTGTCTGCCCATAAAGTACGAAATTCTTCCGAATGGTTTTTCTTCATAATCATCGCACGTAAGAATGGAGCCAGCACTGCTATCGTGACAACAGCTGTCAACACCCGGCCCCATAAGTCGCCCAACATATTCGTAGCAAAAGGCTCTACCAAATGCAGACACACCATAATGACACCAACTGAAAGGACAGAATAAACAACCACAATCCGAAGCACTGCCGTCATCAGTTTCTGCCAATTAGTCTTATGATTCACCGTAGATGCTCCCGCCGAATACCGCTCAAGCAACAGGCTCCAACGCTTAGGCAAGTGGCTGTTAACCAGATTATAAGCAGGAAGAGCAAGCCGAATCATATAAGGAGTAAGGAAAGTAGTAATCACCGATACCGCAACCACAATCGGATAAAGGAAATTACCGGTCACTCCCAAACTGACTCCCAAGGCTGCAATGATAAAGGCAAACTCTCCGATTTGAGTCAGGCTGAAGCCACATTGTATCGCAGTTTTCAACGGTTGTCCCGACAACAAGACACCTGCCGTTCCAAACAGAGTCTGCCCCAACAGTACAGCTGCTACAATGGCTAGAATCGGATATTTGTATTCAACAATCATATGAGGATTAACCATCATGCCTACCGATACAAAAAAAATGGCACCAAACAAATCCTTAACCGGAGCCACCAATCGCCCGATATGCTCCGACTCAATAGTTTCCGAAAGGATTGACCCCATAATAAAGGCACCAAATGCAGGAGAAAAACCTACAGCAGCTGCAAAATAAACCATTCCGAAACATAAAGCAAGCGATACAATAAGCAACGTTTCATCACTCATCAATTTACGCAATCGCTTCAACAGCAATGGAATCAGATAAAGTCCCACCACCAGCCACAACACTAAAAAGAACACCAGTTTGGCAAGACTGTACACCATTTCGACTCCCTCAAAATGTGTACTGACCGCCATTGTAGAAAGCATAACCATCAATACAATGGCAAGAATATCTTCGATAATCAGAATCCCCAATACAACACCGGCAAAATGCTGCTGACGCAAACCCATATCATCAAAAGCCTTATAGACAATCGTAGTAGAAGACATGGCTATCATTCCTCCCAAATAGATACAGTCCATTTGTTTCCATCCAAACATCCATCCCACTGATATACCGACCACGATCATACACAAAATAATGGTACAGGCTGAAATAACTGCCGAACTTCCTACTTTCAACAGTTTTTTCATACTGAATTCAAGCCCCAAAGCAAACAACAGGAAAATCACACCTATCTCTGACCATAAATGTATATTTGCCTCATCGGTTACGGAAGGAGTGAACTGAAAATGCGGGCTGCATAAAAAACCGGCAACTATATAACCTAATACTAAAGGCTGCTTCAGTTTTTTAAATACAAGCGTCATCACTCCGGCACATATCAAAATCAATGCCAAATCACTAATAAGAGGGGCTAATTGAGACATATTGTTCAAGTTGTATGTATATTTCCATACAAATGTAACAAAAAATCCGATAGATACGAATACATACAGAACAGATTCAAGAAAAATCAGTGCACGGACACGCAAAAGCTATTTTTTGACTACCTTTGCAGAACAATCAAATAAATTTATATATGATAGTTTGCATAGCCGAAAAACCAAGTGTAGCACGCGACATCGCCGATGTACTTGGAGCCAGAGAACGCAAAGATGGATACATCGAAGGAAACGGATACCAAGTGACTTGGACATTCGGTCACCTTTGTACACTGAAAGAACCGCACGAATATACACCTTCGTGGAAATCATGGTCGCTCTCCAGCCTGCCTATGATACCACCACGGTTCGGCATCAAACTAATTGAAGACCCAGGCATACACAAACAATTTAAAATCATTGAACACCTGATGCAGGCTGCCGATGAAATTATCAACTGTGGTGATGCCGGACAAGAGGGGGAACTCATACAGCGCTGGGTGATGCAAAAAGCCGGTGCACACTGTCCGGTGAAACGCTTGTGGATTTCTTCACTCACTGAAGAAGCCATTCGTGAAGGTTTTTCCAAACTGAAAGACCAAATTGAATTCCAGCCGCTTTACGAAGCAGGACTGAGCCGTGCCATCGGTGACTGGCTGCTGGGAATGAATGCCACCCGACTGTATACACTGAAATATGGACAAAACCGCCAAGTGCTCTCCATCGGGAGAGTACAGACTCCTACCCTTGCCCTTATAGTCAACCGGCAACAAGAGATAGAACACTTCGTACCGAAACAATACTGGGAGCTGAAGACTGTATACCGAGATACCACTTTCAGTGCCATTGTGCGCAAAAGTGACGAAGAGCTTGCGGAAGAAGCATCCCAAACTTCACAAGCATCTAAAAAAAACATCAATAAAGAAGAAACAAATCGCGGCATTCCACCCATCACCGATGAAACAACAGGAAAACTGCTACTTGAACGTATCAGCAATGTACCTTTTACAATTACTGACACGGCTCTTAAAAAAGGAACAGAAGCACCTCCTCGTCTGTTCGACTTGACCTCACTACAGGTAGAATGCAACAAGAAGTTTTCTTATTCTGCCGATATGACCCTACAGCTCATCCAATCGCTTTATGAAAAGAAAGTGGCAACCTATCCCCGTGTAGATACCACTTTCTTAAGTGATGATATTTACCCCAAATGTCCCAAGATACTAGAAGGATTAAAAGATTATACCTCTTTCACGGCTCCTCTATCCGGAAAGACCCTGATTAAATCGAAAAAAGTATTCGACAATTCGAAAGTGACCGACCACCATGCCATCATTCCTACAGGCGTACAACCTAAAGGATTGACTGATATGGAAAAACAAGTGTTCGACCTGATAGCAAGACGCTTTATTGCCATATTTTATCCGGATTGCAAATTTTCCACCACCACAGTCACAGGAGAAGCTGATGGCATTGAATTCAAGGTTAGCGGCAAGCAGATCATCGACCCAGGCTGGAGAATCATCTTTGCCAAAGAACCGAAAGACGATACGAAAGAAGGGGAAGAAGAAAGCGTATTGCCTGCTTTCACCAAAGGAGAAAGCGGACCACATACACCTATGCTGAATGAAAAATGGACACAACCGCCCAAACCCTATACCGAAGCCACCTTGCTGCGGGCTATGGAAACAGCAGGCAAGTTAGTGGATAACGAAGAGTTGCGCGACGCCCTGAAAGAGAACGGAATAGGACGTCCTTCCACCCGCGCAGCCATCATCGAAACATTATTCAAACGGCATTACATCCGCAAGGAACGCAAAAGCCTGACAGCTACTCCCACAGGTGTAGAATTAATCGGACTAATACACGAAGAATTACTGAAATCTGCCGAACTGACCGGCATTTGGGAAAAGAAACTGCGTGAAATAGAACGGCGCAGCTATGATGCCAAACAGTTCTTGAACGAATTAAAACAAATGGTTAGTGAAATAGTCAACAGCGTGTTAAGTGACAATACAAACCGACGCATCACCATAACAGCAGAAGAACCTATACACAAAACCGTTACCAAAGACATGCCCCAAAAGAAGAAAACAACTTCCACCAAACGAAGCAAGAAAGTTGTTTCTTCTCCCAATACCGCCACCGATACACTACCGCAAGAAGATGCTATCGTAGGAACAAAATGCCCCTTATGTGGAAAAGGTACAATACTGAAAGGGAAAACCGCATACGGCTGTTCGGAATGGAAAAACGGATGTACGTTCCGCAAACCTTTCTGAAAGTTTTTCTTACCACAGACTCGTATCGTTAAATTTATAACTAACCCGTTGAAAACAAACGAGTTCATTGGTAAGGTTTAGCATAACGCAACAGGTCAAGTAGCTGGATTTCAACAACTTTAATGAAAAAGTTGATTTTCAGTTACTCCGTTTTTATTCTATCAAGCTTTCATTATTGTCCGAATGCCTTGCTTTATTTCGCAACACACATTCACGGCTTGTGTTGGCATAGCAATATACACAAAAATGAAGGCACGTATCATACATCCCAATGTCTTTGCTCACCATGCATCCGCATATTTTACATTGCCCCTTGTCTTTCAGATTTTTCCGTTCAATAGGAATAGGAGGAATCTCTCCGAACAAATCCGGTTCGGACAACTTGCCGGTATGCAGATAGTAAACCAATTCCTTATCTTCGCCGAACACACGTTCCATTAACTCCCCGTCTATGCAACGGTTATGCTCAATGTCATACTTCTCCAAATTAGCTTCTTCGGCACACGTGGCAAGCGTCAGGTTCCAGCCTTCGTCCTTCCATACATCGCGCAATTTTGCCAGACCTTCCACTATTTCCAACCGTTGCGCCTCATTCAGTTCTGCGGTTTCTACATTCTCTTTCGTAAAGCAATGCATTTCCTTTATCAGATTGTTTTGCACTTTCCGATAGGCTTTTACATCCACAAAGCTGAATACCAGCTTGTCCGTGTACCCTTTCAACCGATTGCCTATCTTCCATATCCGGTTCAGCAATATACGTGGGGTTATGTCAGGCGTGATAACCAACGGGTCAAACCGCCATATCACTCGCTCATGTCCAATCTGCTCCGACAATTTGCAGAACGTTTCAATCCGTTTCTCCACACTGGGCACATTCGGTTCGAAACCTTCGCGTACATAGTCGTTCAACGTCACCTGAAAATAGTAATGAATCCCTCGTTCATCCAACTGATATAAATAAGGTAAGATAGGTTCCGGATTCTTCGTCCAGAACACCACTACTTTACAATGCTTGAAAGACACATACATCGGCTTCCGGTTAAACGGATTATACCATACACAATACCCTTTAGCCAAGCGGTTAAAGAACCATTTGGCATAAAAGGCAGGTATATCCGTAGAGCGGCTGGCGGAAATGATTACCGGAGCGGTTGCTTCTATTTGTTTGCCAGAATCGGTGGTTATCTTTTCCTTCGCTACCCGGAACTTAACATGTATCTCTTCACGAGTTATTTTATCCGTTTCCATAATAACTGAGCATCTCGCGAAGATACAAAATATAATTGGAAGCCAATGTTTTATCAATGAGATGATAAATATCTAAATACCTTTTTAAATATTATTCAGCCTTCTATGATAAAGCGTTGCTGTTCCTTTAATGTCTTGACCATGTCGCAGTGCTTTATTTACATATCATACAGCTTTTCCAAATCACTAATAACCTCATCATTTAGTATCGGTTTGAACAATTTGTCAAACATGCTTTGGTTTCCTTTTAGACCTTTGGATTGTTCCGGTTCGCAATACTCAAAAACTTCAATTATAAACACATTTTCTTGTCAAAGCTTGAATGATTTTGATGAGTAATCATTATCTTTGCAGATACAATCAATTATTATTGCACATATGCAATACGTTTTAATATGGGAACAGAAAAAATAAACAGACTAAAAATAGTATTGGTAGAACAGGGGAAAACCGGGAAATGGTTGGCTGAACAGTTAGGAAAGAACGAGGCTACTATTTCGCGCTGGTGTTCCAATGCTACCCAGCCTTCATTGGAAATGCTGATGAAGATAGCGGAAATTTTGGAAGTGAATGCAAAGGATTTGATTAACAAGGGAAAATTCGATTAAATGATATGGCTAATAAGAATCTGAACAAGGCAAAAGAAGCCAAGAAAGACGAATTTTATACGCAATTGGAAGATATTAACAACGAGTTGCGGCATTACCGGGAACATTTTCGCGGTAAAACTGTATTGTGTAATTGCGATGACCCACGTGTGAGCAATTTCTTCACCTATTTTGCTTATAACTTTGAGTTCCTTGGATTGAAGAAACTGATTACCACTTGTTATAAAAATCAGAACATTGACTTGTTTAGCCAGAACAAGAGCGAGCAAGCCGTTTATTTAGTTTACGAAGGCGACAAGAACGGCGACCATATACCCAATGCCGAAGAGATAGGCGTAAAACCGTTGAAAGGTGACGGGGATTTCCGCAGCAAGGAATGCATCGAACTGCTCAAAGAAGCGGATATTGTGGTAACCAATCCACCGTTTTCCTTGTTTCGAGAATACGTGGCTCAACTGATGGAGTATGAAAAGAAGTTCTTGATTATAGGGCATCAGAATGCTATTAAATACAAAGAAATATTTCCTCTTATAAAAGAAAACAAATTATGGTTAGGATATGGTTTTAAGGGCGGAGCAGGGCATTTTATCTCTCATTATGAGGACAAGGCTACCGCTGGTGACCATCGTGAAGGAATGATTCGGGTATCCGGCGTTACTTGGTTTACCAATCTGGAAATAAAGAAACGGCATGAAGATATTATTCTATACAAGCACTATACGCCGGAAGAATATCCAACTTATGAAAACTATGATGCTATAGATGTGTCAAAAACAGAATATATTCCTTTAGATTACGATGGCTTAATGGGAGTTCCTATTACATTTATGGATAAATACAATCCAGAACAGTTTGAGATAATAGGAAATACTTGTGATACAGATTGGATAAGGTCTGCCGGTTTTAAGCCGATGGGACAAGCAACAATTGATAATTTAAGGAAACAAGGAAATAAGGCTCATGTCACGGCCAATATGAATTCTCCGTACATATTGAGAAATGGTCTTGTATCTTTACCTTATGCACGAATCATAATTCGTAAAATCAAAAAATAACCGATATGCAGATAGAATTGAAATCCATAAAAATCCAAGACTTGATTGACGGATATATCAACGATCCCGATACCGGTGTAAAAGGCTATCATGGCAAGTTGGACATACGTCCGCCCTATCAGCGTGAGTTCCGTTATGACGAAAAGCAGCAACAAGCCGTTGTGGAAACCATTCTCAAAGGTTTTCCCCTTAACATCATGTATTGGAGCGTGGATGAGAACGGCAATTTTGAAATGATTGACGGGCAACAGCGTACCCTCTCGATCTGTGGGTTCTATACGCACGATTTCCATATCGTTGATCCCGACCGGGGTACACTCTATTTTTCTACACTCACAGAGGAAGAGAAAGCCAAGTTCCTCAATTATGAATTAACGGTGTATTTTTGCGAGGGTACAGACAAAGAAAAGTTAGACTGGTTCCGGGTAATCAACATTGCAGGAGAGAAACTTCTCGACCAGGAATTGCTGAATGCCGTCTATGCCGGACCTTTCGTAACAGATGCCCGCAGGCATTTCTCAAAGAACGGATGTCCTGCTTATAAGATGGGAGCCGATTTTTTGAGCGGTAATGCCATAGAGCAGGCGTATTTGGCAACTATCTTGAAATGGGCGGCTCGTCATGACGGTGTAGAAAGCGTGGACAAATACATGGCATTGCATCAGTTTGACCCGAATGCCAATAAGCTATGGGCTTACTTTGTATCTATCATTACATGGGTACGTTCTACGTTTACCAAATATCGCCGTGAAATGAAGGGGCTGGATTGGGGAGCCATGTATGATGAATTTGGCGAAAACGTGTATGATACGGCAGCCCTCGAAAAGCAGATACACGACTTGATGGAGGATGATGAAATCATGAAGAAGTCAGGTATCTACCGTTATGTATTAAGCGGTGACCTGCGCGACCTCAGTTTCCGAACTTTCGACAAAAAGCAGAAGCGCGAAGCTTACGAGCGTCAACAAGGTATTTGCGTTCATTGTGGCAAGCATTTCGAATTGGAGGAAATGGAGGCCGACCACATCACGCCGTGGAAAGAAGGCGGTACAACGGTGGCGGAAAATTGCCAAATGCTTTGTAAGAATTGTAATAGGATTAAAGGAGGAAAATAAATATGTACTAATATGAGAATATACCATTATACAAATATAGAATCACTCGCACTTATACTTAAAAATAAAACAATTCGTTTCAACCGCTTGGACAAAGTGGATGATTTAGAAGAAGGTAATGCGGAATCTTTAGGAGTAAAATTCTGTAAATATGTTTTTGTCTCCTGTTGGACTGAAACAACAGAAGAAAGCATTCCCTTGTGGAAAATGTATGGTGGTGATAGCGGAGGAATACGAATTTCTCTTGAACAAGAGATGTTTAAAGAATACTTCGTTTCTAATTTAAATTTTGGAAACTTAAAATCTCAAGGAGCTATAATATCTAAAATTCCACCTCAGGACATGGTAAATCCAAATTTCTTTTTCTTTCCCATGTTAGATTATAAAAACGATTTATTTTATAGACATGTAAAATACGTGGATGACATCTATGTATTCACTAAGGATGCTATTCAAATAACAAATGTTCAAGGGAATCGTGGCAATATGCATGTGGACATGAAACCTTTTGGCTATTATAAGAATAAACGATGGGAATTTCAAGACGAAGTTAGATTTGTCCTCTATTCTCTTCCTATGAATCCCTTGTTAGAAGGAGTAAACCCTGAAATTTCATCTATTGTAGTGCAAAGTCTTTTAGGAAATAAATCATTGCCATTCCATTATTATGATATGAAGTTAAAGGATGATGTTTTTGATAATTTAGAGATTACACTAAGTCCATCCGCGACAGAATCACAAAGGCTTATTATTCAGGCGTTGATTGATAAATATGCTCCTAATGCTACACTAAAAGAAAGCGCTTTAGGCAAGGTGGTTCGCTTAAAATAAAACGATATGGTCACCGAATCTCAAAACATAGAGTTCAAAGAATCTTGGCGCGACGAATACCAGAAATGGATATGCGGTTTTGCCAATGCACAAGGCGGTATCCTTTATGTGGGTATAAAGGACAATGGCGAAGTGTGCGGTGTGCAGGATGCCAAGAAGCTGATGGAGGATATTCCGAACAAGGTGCGCGATATGATGGGTATCTTGGTAGAAGTCAATTTGAGGGAAAAGGACGAAAAGCAATATCTGGAGATTGTAACGGAGGCTTATCCTTATCCCGTTAGTTTCCGTGGAAAGTATTACCAGCGGAGTGGGGCTACCAATCAAGAACTGAAAGGGGCTGCACTCGATCGTTTTATGCTCCGCAAGCAGGGTAAAACATGGGATGGTGTGCCAGTACCTTATCTGAAAGCGGAAGACTTGGATAACGCCACATTCGATTTATTCCGCAAGTATGCCAAACGGAGCGGACGTATGGAGGAAGCGGACTTAATGGATGACAATCACGGATTATTGGAGAAGCTTCGGCTTTATGAGGGCAGTTATCTGAAACGTGCTGCCGCTTTGTTGTTCCATCCTGACCCGGAACAATATGTGACTGGAGCATTTGTAAAGGTCGGCTTCTTCCGTGAAGGTATGGATTTGGTATATCAGAATGAAGTGCATGGTAACCTGTTCCAACAAATTGTGAAGCTGATGGACTTGCTGTGTACCAAATATATGAAAGCCATCATTACTTACGAGGGCATCCAACGAATAGAAACATTGCCTATGCCCCGTGAGGCTCTGCGTGAGGCATTATTAAATGCTTGCATCAACAAAGACTATGCAGAACCTTCTCCCATTCAAATCCGCGTGTATGAAAATAAGTTGGAGATAATAAACGGTGGGATGTTGCCTGAAGGGTGGACTGTGGAAACATTATTGTCTTCTCATCGGAGTATGCCTTACAACCCGGATATTGCCAATACCTTCTTTCGTGCCGGTGAGATTGAGGCATGGGGACGCGGCATTGAGCGTATCATCACGGCTTGTAAGAATGACGGTTTCTCCACGCCGGAGTTCCGCTATGATGCTTCGGGTATTTGGACTACATTTAAGTTCGAGTACCCAGAAAGAGCTACTACCCAAAGCGACCAGAAAACTACCCAAAAGACTACCCAAAAGACTACCCAAAAGGCCATACAAAATCTGACGGAACAACAGCAAGCTATACTCTCATTCTTAAAAGGACATCCGGAAGCGACCCGAAAAGAGATAAGCGAAGGCCTTTCTAATATTACAGAGGATGGTGTAAAATATAATCTTTCCCGCCTTCAAGAGCTTGGCTTGCTGAAACGTATAGGAGGCAGGAAGCAAGGATATTGGCAAATTATAGAATAAAGGAGGATTATGGACGATTTGGAAGAATTTGAAAGCAGGCACAAGGATTTGATGGCATGGCAACGCTTTCAAGACGAGCTTGAAAGAATCAAGGGAGAAAATACCTACGATGATTTGCACGACTTTGAGGATAAAAGCTTATCCTTACAGCAGGAAACCTCCACGCAACTTGGCGCAGAACGCTGCAACAATCCGGTGGAGCAATAGTGGGAGATTACGCTACTTACAGAAAGATAAATCAAAGATATTCAGCTTTTTGAATCAACAGTTCGATTCCTAATGGGAATACCATGTTCCCGTCGTTAAAATCAATCTGTTTCATTGCTATATCGCTTTAACAAGTTATGTTTCTTTTTTCGGAGGCAAAGTTAAACGAAAAGCCGCAGAATAATGTTTTTCTGCGGCTCAATATGTGTTGGTGAGAGGCTCTTTTTGTCGAAATAAAATTTCGGCTGGCTATGATGATTCACGATAACTTGCTTCTTGAATATCTAATAACTTTCTGCTAAGTTATATCATGCGACAGCTATTTTTCAGCAAAGACATATGCACTCCGAGCTTTTTTCACATTGCTGGTAATATAATGATACGAACTATTTATTCGGGAACTTTGTAGTATCAAATTATAGAAATTGTCATGTATAAAATTTGATAATCAGAAAGATATAGAATATAATCCGGCTCAAGCATGGAACTGTGTGCCATTTCCACATCTCTGAAGGTCCTAGGAAAACCCAACACACAATGGTGAATAGACAGCAGCCCCACGCTATACAGCGTGGGAACCGCCAACGTCCATTCCTGTGTAACTCTTGAAAGTTTCCTAGGGTTTCAAGAACAAGAATGAAGAATGAAGCATGACGCTTCTCACAAATATTTTTCCCACAAAATAGTGAGCCGCAGACGCTTCTGCCTGCTCACTGCCACAAAAGTAAGTAATACTCACGAATAAATCAAACGATATTCTTTTATATTTGATGGGTAAAGAATTTATATCCGAATCTTTTTCAAATAAATCCCCCAAACTCTTGACTTCGCTTCTGGGCTATATTATCTTTGCAGATAGCTCCCTTTTACGGTTTTGATATCAAGAACGTACGGTTTCCAATTGGAGAACGTACGGTTTCCATATCAAGAACGTACGGTTTCGATATGGAAACCGTAAAATGGAGACAACTGAAAACCGATTATTAACCTTTTAAAAACACATTGCCATGAGTGCCCTTTATGATTTCTTGCCTGTACCGCCAAAAGGAAACAATGAAAGCGGATCGCACCTTTATCCTAAGCTGCGTCCTTACAAGACTGTTTCTTTTGATGAACTTACAGAAAAGATTGCCTCCCATTCCGGATTGACCAAAGGAAATATCCTTGCCGTGATGGAAGAGATAGAAAACTGGACCAAGCAGCTCCTTTCGGAGGGGTACCGCGTGCAGATAGGGAACATCGGCACGGTTTCTGCCTCGCTCAAGGCAGATGCGGAAGTGTACGATAAAGGAGATATACACGCCCAATCCATCCGTTTTGATAAGGTGAAGGTGACCGTATCGAAACAGTTCTCGAAGCAATGCGGCGGAAAGGTACTGCGTGCCCCTTCGGGGAAGAAGTTCCAGCAAAGTTCGTACACGTATACGGAGGAAGAGCGGCTCGCCTTGCTTCAATCGTATCTGGAGAGCCACGACTATATCACCCGTGCGGAATATGGCGCTTTGACGGGGCTGCTGAAATACAAAGCTTGGCAGGACCTGGACAAATGGGTGAAAGCGCATCTTATCGACATCAAGGGGCGTGCTCCTCACCGGGTGTATGTGAAGCGTAAGGGGCAGGATGACAGGCTTTAATTTTTCAATAAAGTAAACTGTTTTGAAATTCTACAAAATCAGCACACGATAAATTCAGAAGCTGTTTTGAATTTCTCCAAAAAGTTTTTCTTAGCTTGATGTATCCCGTTTTTCGTGTGTGCTTTGGGCGATTTTTTGGTCCTTTTCGCTCCTGTTCTTCGTCAGATAGCCCGCTATCTTCCTCATCACAGAAGCGAAAATGCCTCAAAAACTCATCCCAAATCATCGCACGATAAATTCAAAACAGCTTCTCAAAATAGTTTCTTATGTATCTCCATGCATTAATTAACCAATTGTTTTTCGTACCTTTGCACCCGATTTAGAAACTAAACGAAACGACATGTGGTTATTATTAGCATTCTGCTCGGCGGCATTGCTGGGCTTTTATGACGTGTTCAAAAAGAAATCGTTGAACGGGAATGCGGTGCTCCCCGTACTGGCGCTGAACACGCTGTTCTCCAGCCTCATCTTCATCCCCTTCATCCTTGTGTCCAGGTTCTGTCCGTCGGCATTGCAGGACACGATATTTTTCGTACCCGAAACGGGAGGCTGGGAAGTGCACAAATACATTGTGCTGAAATCGGTAATTGTACTTTCATCGTGGACTTTCGGCTATTTCGGAATGAAGCACCTGCCCCTTACCATCGTAGGGCCGATTAACGCCACACGCCCTGTAATGACCCTGGTGGGCGCATTGCTCATCTTCGGCGAGCGGCTGAACCTGTACCAGTGGATTGGTGTGCTGCTGGCGGTGGTATCGTTTTTCATGCTAAGCCGCTCGGGCAAGAAAGAAGGCATCAGCTTCGAACACAACCGCTGGGTGTGGTTCGTGGTGCTTGCCGCCTTGCTGGGAGCTATCAGCGGCCTGTACGACAAATACCTGATGGGAATGTTCAACAACATGGTGGTGCAGGCTTGGTATAACATCTACCAGCTCTTCATGATGGGGGCGGTGCTGGTGTTCCTGTGGCTTCCGAAACGCAAGACCACTACCCCTTTCCACTGGGACTGGTGCATCCCGCTGATTTCCCTCTTCCTCTCGGCGGCAGACTTCGTATATTTCTATGCCTTAGGAATGGACGACTCGATGATTTCCATCGTGTCGATGGTGCGGCGGGGAAGCGTGGTGGTATCGTTCCTCTTCGGTGCCATGGTGTTCCGCGAAAAGAACCTGCGGAGCAAGGCGGTTGATCTCGCACTGGTGCTTCTCGGCATGTTCTTCCTGTATCTGGGGAGCCGGTAGGATTCTCTTTATAGGAAAATTTAAACAGGCTCTACATACATCCGTGTAAAAGTCTGATTTCTGAAACAGGAAAAAGGTAGCTTGCCGCTCCGTTTTCCTGCTTTAAGTTCCGGTAAGAAACATTTTTTCGCAAAAAAACAAGCAGTTTGTTTGCTGATTTGAGAAAAAGCATTACCTTTGCAACCGCAAAACAAAACAACGATTGTTGCGGAAATAGCTCAGTTGGTAGAGCACAACCTTGCCAAGGTTGGGGTCGCGAGTTCGAGTCTCGTTTTCCGCTCTATAGTAATAATGCCCAGGTGGCGGAATGGTAGACGCGCACGTTTCAGGTGCGTGTGTCGAGAGGCATGCAGGTTCGAGTCCTGTTCTGGGCACGTTCTTTTTAAGTTTGTTTATCGGAGAGATGGCGGAATTGGTAGACGCGCTACTTTGAGGGGGTAGTGACATTATGTCGTGGGAGTTCGAGTCTCCTTCTCTTCACCCGTTGTTGCGGAAATAGCTCAGTTGGTAGAGCACAACCTTGCCAAGGTTGGGGTCGCGAGTTCGAGTCTCGTTTTCCGCTCCACAGTAATGATGCCCAGGTGGCGGAATGGTAGACGCGCACGTTTCAGGTGCGTGTGTCGAGAGGCATGCAGGTTCGAGTCCTGTTCTGGGCACATCATTGCGGAAATAGCTCAGTTGGTAGAGCACAACCTTGCCAAGGTTGGGGTCGCGAGTTCGAGTCTCGTTTTCCGCTCACGTTAGTTATTTTGGGTTTCATTGCGGCAATAGCTCAGTTGGTAGAGCACGACCTTGCCAAGGTCGGGGTCGCGAGTTCGAGTCTCGTTTGCCGCTCGTAAAGAGAGATTGGGTTATCCCGGTCTCTCCTTTCGTTTTTTATGTCTTAAGAGCCAGATATGGATTCATCTGACCTCTTTCAGCTTTTCTTCCAATTGAAGAGCTGATATACCCAATTTAATAGCTTGCTCGTAGGCCTGACGTGCCTGGTGTTTCTTCTTTTGGCGGACATAAATGTCGCCCATCATCACATATACGTCAGCGTCATTCGGGTCAAGCTTTGCCGCAACCTCAAGATCCAGCAAGGCCATATCGGTAAATTCCTGCTCCAGTTCCACATTGGCACGCATTTTCAAGAGTGATGCATCCTGCGGATATTCTTCCACCAACAGATTCAGGCGGTCACGGGCTGCAATGAACTTTCCTTCCTTCTGGTCAAGCATGGCAAGCCCGATACGGGCAGGCTTGTTTTTCGCATCCTTTCCCAATAAGACATTATAGTCGATACGCGCCTCCTTATACTGATGACGCTGCATGTAGATATAGGCGCGGAACAGGCGTGCTTCTTTCTCTTCGGGAATAAGGTCGATGACGTTGCAATAGTCAATGTATGCTTTTTCGAGCAAGCCTTTATCCAGATACAATGCCGCACGGTTCAGAAGGATAGCCGTAGCGTATGGCGTGATATTCAACGCCATGGTATAGGCTTCGATGGCTTCGTCCGCCTTTCCCTGACGCTTCAATACCGTGCCGAGGTTGGAAAAAAGCAAGGCGTTGCGGGCATTCTTAGGGTCGAGCTTCAAGGCTTCGCGGAAAAGCTGTTCGGCACGCGCCAAACTGTCCTTCTGCGCACAAGCCATCGCTTCTTCCACCAGCTCGTTATAGTTTTGGGCATACAGTCCGAACGAGCACAGGCAGACACACGCTATGATAATCAGTCTTCGCATATTTAAGAAATTCTTTTGGGTAAAACGCAGATTAACGCAGATTTCCGCGGATTCTTTTTACCATGCAAAGATAAAAATAGAAAAAATACAATCTGCGGAAATCTGCGTTAATCTGCGTTTCAATCCGATAACTTTACGCTTCTTTAATATAATTCACAATCCATGCGCCAACTTCTTTTGTACCATACTTGGCACCGCCTTCTGCCTGGATTTCGGGCGTACGCACGCAAGCATCCAGCGAAGCGTCTACGGCACGGCGTATCAGGGCACCCTCTTCCTTGCAGTCGAAGTATTCGAACAACATGGCTACGGAAAGGATTTGCGCCAACGGATTGGCTATGTTCAACCCCTTAGCCTGCGGCCACGAACCGTGAATGGGTTCGAACACCGGCGTGCTTTCGCCAGTAGAAGCGGACGGGAGCAAGCCCATCGAGCCGCTGATGCAAGAACCTTCGTCGGTCAGGATATCGCCGAACGTATTCTCGGTCACCATGACATCGAAGAACTTCGGTTCCTGAATCATGCGCATTGCCGCATTGTCGACATACATATAGTCGGTGGTTACTTCGGGGTATTGAGGAGCCATCTCCTGGGCTATCTGACGCCACAAGCGTGACGATGCAAGCACATTCGCCTTATCGACTACCGTCAGGTGCTTGCGGCGCTTCATGGCATACTCAAAACCTACCTTCAGGATACGTTCGATTTCGGGACGGGTATAATAATTGGTGTCATACGCCTTATCGTTGTCCTGGTATTTCTCGCCGAAATACATGCCTCCGGTCAGCTCGCGGATGCAAAGAAAATCGGCACCGTCCACCAGTTCGGCACGCAAGGGAGACTTGTGCAACAAACATTTGAAGGTCTGCACCGGACGGATATTGGCAAACAGTCCCAGCTTCTTGCGCATGGCAAGCAAGCCCTGCTCGGGACGTACCTTTGCCGTAGGGTCATTATCGAACTTGGGGTCGCCCACCGCCGAGAACAATACGGCATCGGCATCCTTGCATACCTGATAGGTTTCTTCCGGGAACGGGTCGCCCACCTTATCAATGGCATCTGCACCGCAGATAGCGTATTCGTAACTTACTTTATGTCCAAACTTCTCACAAACAGCCGTCACGACATCGACACCCTGAACAGAGATTTCAGGCCCGATGCCGTCACCGGCTAATACTGCAATTTTAAATTCCATAGGTCTTCTTTTTTAGGTAACCAGGAAACCAGGTACCAGGTGACCAGGTTTAATATAGCATTTACAAAACTATTCAAGACCTAGTCAACTAGTACCTGGTACCTTGTCAACTGATTGTTATTCTTCAATTATATTCAACATTTTAATGGTCGCTTTGATTGCCGCTTCCGTCTGGTCGGCATCCAAACCGCGGGTACGGAACTCACGGTCCTCGTAATTCCACGTGATGACGGTCTGCACAAAGGCATCGGTACGTCCGCCGGGAGGAATGGTCACGGCATAATTGGTCAGCATCGGAAACTTGCGCTGCAACGTACCCTTATATATCTTGCGCAAGGCACGCACGAAAGCATCATACTGGCCGTCGCCCGATGAACTTTCCTGATACACCTTGCCGTTGATTTCGATGCTGAGCGTAGCCATCGGCTTCAATCCTTGAGCAAGGGTGACGAAATAGCTCAACAGTTTCACCTTGTTTTGCGCTCCGTCGTGTTTCAGCACATCACTGATGATATAGGGCAAATCTTCCTGTGTCACCAGTTCTTTCCGGTCGCCCAATTCGATGATACGTTCGGTCACTTTCCGCATCGAATCTTCGTCCAGTTCCAAGCCCAGGCTTTCCAGGTTCTTGCGAATATTCGCCTTGCCCGAAGTCTTTCCCAAAGCATACTCACGTACCCTGCCGAAACGTTCGGGAAGCAAATCGTTGCAATAAAGATTATTCTTATTATCTCCATCGGCATGCACGCCTGCCACCTGCGTGAAAACACTTTCGCCCACTATCGGCTTGTTGGCGGGAATGCTCATGCCCGAATACGACTCGACCACCCGACTCACATCGTTCAGACGGCTTTCATCGATATTGGTCACGGCATGGAAATGATCTTTCAAAATCGCCTGCACACTGGCAAGGGGAGCATTGCCCGCCCGTTCGCCCAAACCGTTGATGGTGGTATGAAGTCCTTTCACCCCACTCAGCACAGCCGCCAGCACGTTGCTCACGGCAAGGTCGTAATCGTTGTGCGCATGAAAATCGAAGTGCAGGTCGGGATAACGTTTCTTCATCTTCCGCATATACTCAATGACCTGCAGCGGATTGAGAATGCCCAACGTATCGGGCAACATGAACCGACGGATACCGCAATCCTTTAAGCCGTCGACCAGCCCAAAGACATAAGCAGGCGAATCTTTCATGCCATTGCTCCAGTCCTCCAAGTACACGTTGACATCCAAATCCCGTTCGTGCGCATACGATACCACCGCCCGTATGTCCTCGATATGCTCGTCAAGAGTCTTCTTCAGCTGGTACGTGCAATGCTTCTCCGAGCCTTTCGTAAGCAAGTTAATGACCCTGCATCCAGCATCGTGAATCCAGTCGACCGACACGTGGCCGTCGACAAAACCCAACACTTCGACCCGCGGAAGCATGTTCCGCCGCGCCGCCCAGTCGCATATCATCCTTACCGCATTGAATTCCCCTTCAGACACCCGTGCCGAAGCTACTTCCACACGATCGACTTTCAAGTCTTCAAGCAGTAAGCGGGCAATCATTAATTTCTCATGGGGCACGAACGACACGCCATTGGTCTGCTCGCCATCGCGGAGCGTGGTGTCCATGATTTCTATTCTCGGATGATTTTCCATAAAACTTTTTTTACTCACCTCAGATTACACAGATTTAATCTTTTATAAATGTCCGCATTTAGCCGGCAAGGAGTTAAGAAGCCAATACTTCTGTGCTATTGGCATTTAACTCCTGCCGAAGGCATAACTCCCTTCTAACTCCTTTTATCTATGAGGATATTCATTAATCTTTATCAATATTAATTATAAACAGAAAAAATCTGCGTAATCTGTGGTGAAAAATATAACGTGTTATCTGTGTTCTTCCTCGTAAGCCTCGATTTTATCCTTGTTTTCTACAAGGAAATCGATGTCGTCCAGCCCGTTCATCAGACAATGCTTCTTATAGGCATTGATTTCGAAGGTTTCCGACTTGCCTGTCGCCTTGTTGGTAATGGTCTGGGCAGGAAGGTTTACTTCTACTTCCGTCTTCGGGTCGGCAAAGATAGAGTCGAACAGTTCTTTCAGGAACCCTTCGCTTACCACCACCGGAAGCACGAAATTATTCAATTCGTTATTCTTGTGGATATCGGCAAAGAAACTGGATACTACTACACGGAAGCCGTAACCGGCAATCGCCCACGCCGCATGCTCACGGCTGGAACCACTTCCGAAGTTCTTGCCTGCCACCAGGATTTGCCCGCTATATGTCGGATTGTTCAATACAAAGTCTTTGTTCAGCGAACCGTCCGGATTATATCTCCAATCGCGGAACAGGTTATCACCAAAGAATTTTTCATCGCGTGTAGTGGCCTTCAGGAAACGTGCCGGTATAATCTGGTCGGTATCTACATTTTCGAGCGGTAAAGGCACACAAGTGCTGGTAATTATATCAAATTTCTGTTTCATAATAATTTAATGTGACAATGTGGAAATAAACAATGTGCTAATTAATAATGAGCCAATTAATAATAGGCTAAATTACTTGTCTTTATTGTTTATCTCCACAGTCTTTTTACTTGTTGTGATTATACTTGTTAGCAACTTTTGAATCTCGTGAATCTGCACTAATAAACTTTCCTCAAAAGGATAACTGTCTGCGTATTTGCAAAGCAACAACCAATATTTTGTTTCTTCGGCTTCTTTAGCGGCAATTTTCAACTTATGGATAAAATCAATTTTACTTTCACTATTTTGTGCTTCGGATACGTTGGCTCCTATCGAGGTTCCACACCGCAACAATTGATTTGCTATTGCATATTTCCGTTCCGATTCTAATCGTTCTGAAAATGCAATAACCTGCAAAGCAAAATCGAAACTCAAATCCACAATTCTATTTCCAGTCACCCGTTTCATTAGAATATTATTAGTGCATTAAACACATTCTTCATTAGCACATTAACAAATTATTTATTAGCACATTAGACTCCGTGGATCTGTTATCACTCCCGTTACGGCTGCGGCGGCTGCGGTCAGCGGACTTGCCAACAACGTGCGTGAGCCAGGACCTTGACGGCCTTCGAAATTACGGTTGCTGGTAGATACGGCATATTTGCCTGCGGGAATCTTGTCATCGTTCATCGCCAGACAAGCCGAACATCCCGGCTGACGGATAGCAAAGCCTGCTTCCTCAAGCACTTTATCCAACCCCTCTTCACGGATTTGCGCATCTACCATCCACGAACCCGGCACAAGCCAAGCAGTAATGTTCTCCGCTTTCTTACGCCCTTTCACGATAGATGCAAAAGCACGGAAGTCTTCGATACGCCCGTTGGTGCAAGCGCCGAGGAACACGTAATCGACTTTCTTGCCCAACAAAGACTCGCCCGGCTGGAAGCCCATATAATGCATCGATTTCTCGAACGAACCTTTCTCTACCTCGCTCATGCCTTCGGTGGTAGGGATATGGTCCGTAATCGCCATGCCCATACCCGGATTGGTTCCGTAGGTAATCATCGGCTGGATATCGGCTGCATCGTAACGCACTTCTTTGTCGAACACCGCATCATCATCGCTCTTCAGGGTTTCCCAGTATGCGACAGCCTTGTCCCAGTCTGCTCCTTTCGGGGCATATTCACGTCCTTTGATGTATTCGAACGTCACTTCATCGGGAGCAATCATTCCACCACGGGCACCCATTTCGATAGATAAGTTACACAAAGTAAGACGTCCCTCCATCGTCAGGCTCCGAATCGCTTCGCCGGCATATTCTACGAAATATCCCGTAGCCCCGCTGGTGGTCATCTTCGACATCATGTAAAGGGCTACATCCTTAGCGGTCACTCCTTTTCCCAATTTGCCGTCAATGGTAATACGCATGGTCTTCGGACGTGCCTGCAAGATACATTGCGAAGCCATTACCATTTCCACCTCGCTGGTGCCGATACCGAAGGCAACCGCTCCCATCGCACCGTGTGTAGAAGTATGCGAATCGCCACAGACAATCGTCATGCCTGGCAATGTCAGTCCCCGTTCGGGACCCACCACGTGAATAATGCCGTTCCGCTTGTCCATCATACCGAAGTGAGTCAATCCGAAATCGGCGGCATTCTTTGCCAATGCATCCACCTGCGCCTTCGAAACCGGATCCTCGATGGGCTTGTCCTGGTCGTGTGTCGGCGTATTATGGTCGGGCATGCAATAAATCCGTTCCGGACGGAAGCATTTCAATCCCCGCGCCCGCATGCCGGCAAATGCCTGCGGACTGGTCACTTCGTGACAATAAAGGCGGTCGATATACAATTGCGTGGGACCGTCTTCCACTTTCTGCACCACGTGTGCATCCCAAATCTTATCAAATAAAGTATTAGCCATACGTTTCAAATGTTATCTCGTTCCGTTATTTTCTGAATTTATTAATGCAGTCGATATACGCTTCCACTGAAGCCGCGATGATATCGGTATTGGCACCAAAGCCATAATACATCTGTCCGTCGTATTCCACTTGCATGTGTACCTTACCCACATCGTCGCTCCCTTTACTGATTGCCTGAATGGTGAACTCTTTCAAGGTCATCTGACGTTTGATAATCTGTTTCACCGCCTTAATGGCAGCATCCACCGGCCCGTTACCGGTAGCGGCAGCCTCGAAATGCTCGCCCGAGATATTCAAGCCCAGGCTTGCCACCGAACGCACGCCGACACCACTGGTCACCTGCAAGTATTCCAGCTTGATGTGATGATTCACATTGCGGTCGGCACCTGCAATCACCAGAATATCGTCATCGGTAATATCCTTCTTCTTGTCGGCAAGTTTCAGGAAATCCTCATACACCTTGTCCAGCTTCTCCTGATTCATTTCCACACCCAGCACATGCAAACGATGCTTCAATGCCGCACGTCCGCTCCGGGCAGTCAGTACAATCGCATTATCATCGATTCCCACGTCTTTCGGGTTAATGATTTCGTACGTCTGCACGTTCTTCAGCACACCGTCCTGATGGATACCCGAAGAGTGTGCAAAGGCATTCCGCCCCACAATCGCCTTGTTAGGCTGCACGGGCATGTTCATCAGGCTGGAAACCATACGGCTGGTAGGATAAATCTTCTGGGTATTGATGTTGGTATCAATGTTCAGATGCTTGTGGCAACGCAAAATCATTGCCACTTCTTCGAGCGCTGTATTGCCGGCACGTTCTCCGATACCGTCGATGGTCACTTCCACCTGACGGGCACCGTTCAGCACACCGCTGATGGTATTGGCTGTAGCCATACCCAAATCATTGTGACAGTGGGTAGAAATGACAGCTTTGTCAATGCCGTCCACGTGGTCGACTAAATACTTGATTTTAGCCCCATACTCATCCGGCAGGCAATACCCCGTAGTATCGGGAATGTTCACCACCGTGGCTCCCGCCTTAATAACCGCTTCAACCACCCGTGCCAAGTATTCATTGTCGGTACGTCCGGCATCTTCGGCATAAAACTCCACATCGTCTACATAGCGGCGGGCATATTTCACGGCAGCCACCGCACGCTCGATGATTTCTTCACGCGTGGAGTTGAACTTGTACTTGATATGCGAGTCGGAAGTGCCTATACCCGTATGAATACGTTTATGCTTGGCATACTTCAAAGCTTCGGCTGCCACGTCAATATCTTTCTGCACGGCACGAGTCAACGCACAAATGGTAGGCCACGTAACCGCTTTTGATATCTCAATCACCGAATTAAAATCACCCGGACTGGAAACCGGAAATCCGGCTTCAATCACATCCACACCCAACGCTTCCAACTGTTTTGCCACCTGAATCTTTTCAACCGTATTCAACTGGCATCCGGGAACCTGTTCCCCGTCGCGCAAGGTCGTGTCAAAAATAAACAATCTTTCACTCATAGCATTTATTATCTTTAATCGTCATTCAAACAAAAAGCCTTTCGCACATAGAAGTGGGAAAGGCTTTACATATATCTTGTACCGTTATACATTTACGCACGCGCCTTGCTTCCCACTGGCTTCACCAATAGAATAATCAAACCGCATAGCAAAATATGTATAAACAATGCATTCATCTGTTTCTTTTTTTATTTTACGGATGCAAAGGTAGACATTATTTCGATAAAACAAAATAGAATGAAAGTTTTTTATCAAATTCAGCAACAATTTTACACATTTAAGCCTACTTTAAGCGCAATTCATACAGACAAGCATCCAATTCTTTGCTACTTCCCATGTGCTTTCCCATATCATCAGACAGTTTCACACATTCGCGCCACTCTTGGTTTACATTCATCTTGCAACGCGACAACTTCATCACGATATTAGAAGGAGTATAGCCTGTATCATTAGTCAGATTCGTTCCGATGCCAAAAGAACAACGAATTTTCCCCTGGCAATATTCAAAAATGTGAAGCGCTTTCTCAAAATCCAGCGCATTGCTGAAAATAATGGTTTTCGTAGTAGGGTCAATCCCCAATTCCTTATACCGGGCAATCAGATGTTCTACAAACTCAAACTCGTCCCCGGAATCACACCGTACCCCATCGAACAGCTTGGCTTGCTTGCGGCTGAAATTCGAAAGGAAAGCATCTGACGTATATGTGTCCGACAAAGCTGTACCCAAATCGCCGTCATACACATTTACCCAATTCTCTAAAGCCATATAATTGGCATGCTTGTAACCGAATTGCGCGCCATGAAACATAAACCATTCGTGCGGATGGGTCCCCATAGGAAGCAGGTTGTATTTCATGGCAAGAAAACAATTGGAAGTTCCCGTACAGTAGCGGGCATATTCTTTCAAATAGGCAACGACTGTTTCATGCACATCAAACGAAAAACGGCGGCGGGTGCCAAATTCAGAAAAAGGCATGTGATGCGTATTAGACAAGCTGACTTTTCCAGACAAACGGGCTATGATATCCTGACGGTCCGGTATACGGTTTAAGAACTGATTCTTTATTTCTGAAATAATCGCCAGCAAAGGCACTTCATACAACGTTACCTTATATAATAAGTCCGTAACTTCCATGTGTAAATGACGTTCATCGTCCAAATACACATGAATCTTATCCGGATCAAAACGAAAGGAAAAAAGCCATTCCCAATATACCCGGGGCAAGAACCGGCAATGCGAACACATGTACTCTAATTCTTCCTTACGCAAAGACACCAAAGCAAGATTATGAATCTCATTCTTCAAGGCATTCAAGAAACCCTCTGTGTATTCTGTATCATCGCGATCCTTGAAACTAAACGTTCCCATCGCATACGGAAACAATTTAATATAAGCATACGAGGTGGTAAACTTATACAAATCTGTATCCAAAACTGTCTTTATAACCATAACTTCCAATTTGGCATAAAGATACAATTTATTTCATTGTTCCGCAAGTTCACCTTAAATATTATATAGCCGATCTGAAATAAAAAATAAATGCATAATCTCAAAAAGAGAAAGGGATCCTCCCCCGGACATCAGACCGGGGAAGGATCCCAAAACGGCGGCTACCTACTCTCCCACTGTTACGCAGTACCATCGGCGTGACGAAGCTTAACTTCTCTGTTCGGAATGGGAAGAGGTGGAA